>JANXWM010000091.1 GCA_025351145.1 Chitinophagaceae bacterium | reverse complement strand
ACAGCAGCCAAATTATTTTTAAAATTATTTTGGGCCCGGCAAAGGCATACTATAGCATCGCCTCTTGCGTCGCACTCTTGTGGGGTTGGATTCTGAATGAGCATTCAACAGCCCGCAAAATTTGTACACACTCAGCCTATTCGAAAAACGTTCCAAAAAAGGAATGAGAGCAAGAGCATATTTTTTGGATTAATGTTTTAGTTCGTCTATTTTTAAGTTATGCACTATTTTATTCAGACACTTCTAACTATAGTTTTCAGTTTATTTCTCACTGACACTTTTGCTCAAATAACTGTTGACCTAAATGTTCAGCAACAATATGACAGTGCCTATAAAAAACTACCTGCTGGCATCAGAGAGAATATTGAGCAAACACAAAATCAAATGCTAAAGTCCTCTAATGAGTTATCGGCGGACAGCAAAATAAAAATTCCTTTTTCGTCTTTAAATATTGCTGTTGTCACACTTCATAATATCGACACTCTAAATAAAGACCAAATAAAATCAGATGCATATTTTTATGAAGCCGAAAAATATCCTATAATGTTTTGCGAAGGTGTTATGCTATCAGACACTTTTGGTATTGTTCTATATCCCGGTGTAGCACAAAATTCGAATATCAATATTGCTCATCTTATTGTTCGTGACACAGTAAAAACAGAGTATGATGAGTGGATAAAGTATGACACTTCATTTCGTACAAATTTGCAACAAGAAAAGACAAATTCATTGGTACTTTCTTTTGTAACACTCAAATTTGTTTTGAGTGACACAAATCTCATTGTGGGCAGAACAATCTACGGCTATGCTGACATTTTAAGCGAACCTTATTATCAAGACAATGAAAATTTTAAGACTGGGTATATTACAAAACGGTTGCATTTTCGATACTACTTCAAATTTGTAGTGAAGAAAAACAGCACATAATATGGGGCTTTATACTATTGCGGCTTTTCGCTCTTGTTGGCGTCCCTGCCAACAAGATTCGCTTCGATCTACGCTTCGGTAAAAGCTCAATAAATAATCCAACAGTACAAGAGTGCGACGCAAGGAACGATGCCATATAACCTTATGCCGGGATAATAATTTTTTCTTGCCTCAAGCGATAACCTCCAAACTTCAAACCTCATTCCTTTACCTTTGCGCAAACAATTGTTAGTTTATGTGGCTCAATAATATTCTTGAAACGATTGGCAATACGCCATTGATAAAACTGAATAAAATAACCAAAGATCTGCCCTGCACTGTGCTGGCTAAAGTGGATTATTTTAATCCAGGCAATTCCATAAAAGACCGTATGGCTTTGAAGATGGTAGAAGTTGCTGAGCGGGAAGGCAAGCTTAAACCCGGCGGTACCATTATAGAAGGTACCAGCGGCAATACCGGCATGGGCCTTGCTTTGGCGGCTTGCGTAAAAGGATATAAATGCATTTTTGTAACTACTGATAAACAAAGCAAAGAGAAAGCTGACATTCTTAAAGCAGTGGGAGCGGAGGTAATTGTGTGCCCTACCAACGTGCTGCCCGAAGACCCAAAAAGTTATTACAGCGTTGCGAAAAGATTGGGCAGGGAAGTGCCCAATTCAATGTACATGAACCAGTACGATAACCTGGCCAACCGGCTGGCGCATTACGAAAGTACCGGCCCGGAAATTTGGGAACAAACAGAAGGCAAAATAACACATTTTGTTTGCACGGCAGGCACAGGCGGAACCATTACAGGAACAGCGATGTACCTTAAAGAAAAGAACCCCAACATACAGGTTTGGGCCATTGACGTATATGGCTCGTTGCTCACCAAATACTACCGCACCGGCGAAATAGATATGGGCGAAGTACACCCTTATATAAGCGAGGGTTTTGGAGAAGATTTTGTGCCCCAGAATTACGATATGAGTGTGATAGATTATTTTGAACAGGTAACAGATAAAGACGGTGCCATAATGGCCCGCCGCATTGCAAAAGAAGAAGGCATGTTCTGCGGATACAGCGCCGGCAGTTGTTTACAGGGATTGATGCAATTAAAAAGCAGGCTGAAAAAAGACGATGTTGTGGTTTGTGTATTTCACGATCATGGCAGCCGCTATGTAGGTAAAATTTATAACGACCAATGGATGATGGAACGCGGCTTTCTCGATGTAAAAACTTTTAAAGACATCGTAAACGGAAGGCACGGTAAAAAACTGGTAACCATAGAACCAACACATACTGTGGCACATGCAGTGGAGTTAATGAAGAAATACGATATTGAACAGATACCCGTAATGAACGGCAATGGCATTGTGGGCGCATTAAGCGAAGGCGGACTGTTCCAGAAAATATTCAGTAACCCCGAAATAAAAAATGCAACCGTTGAAACCGTTATGGAGCCTGCTTATCCGGTTGTAGATTTTGAAACACCGGTTGAAAGGCTGGGCAGCTTAATTACCAAAGAAAGCGGTGCGGTACTGGCAAAAGACGACAGCGGGAATTACCATATTGTAACCAAGTACGATGTAATACAGAGTTTGGCGAAATAGAAAGTCCCTCCGCCCCTAAAGGGGGACTGTTGCAAAAACCCCTCCGCCCCTAAAGGGGACTATTATACCAGTAAATAAATTTTTAGTTCACAATTTTATGTGGACTTTTTTTGTGCCGGGCTATGTTGTTGTATTGTTTGTCGCATTCTTGTGTTTTTCTTGTTCCCCCTTTAGGGGGATAGGGGGTTAAACATAACTCAGCCACCATTGCGTATGCGTGGCTTTATATTTATTAAACCATTTGCATGGCCAGTATAAAACAGTTATTACAAAGAGCCATATCAAATAAACCATACCAAGGTCATAACCAAAATGCACCGGCCTGAAAAAGAAGGGGCTGTTGGGGTCAACAATATCTTTGGAGCCATGCCCGGTTGCATAGAAGAAGATCACACAAATTACATGTATCAGAAAGAAATGCAATATGTAATAAAAGAACGGTACACGGCCATAAACCATTAGCATATTACTAAACTTGTTTTGCACCTGCTCAATAAACGCAAGCAGTATCAATGCCGGCCCGATCGTCATTGAAAAATACAACAGCGAAGGCGGATATTTTGTAGTATTTAAAAAAGAAAGAAAAGTGTATACGCCATCTTTTTGCTGGCTCCAATGCGAGGGGTCGCCGTACAAATTAATATACCGCAAAACAATAAATGATGCCACCAGAAATATCCCCGAACTCAGTAAAACTTTTTTCCTAAAACCAGCGTCAATTGAAGAACGGTAATAAGTGCCAAATGCATAGCCCAGCAGCATTGCGCCGGTCCATGGCAGTATTGCGTAAACATCGAAAATCTTCCTGTTCTCAGCTATATTAAAGAAATGCTGCGGGGTGGTAAAAAATACGGTCCACAATACACTTGCTACACCCTCTTTAGGTAAAGTAACATAGTCAAGTATATTATGTCCAAAAAATAAAACACACCCTGTTAGTATAATTACAGTCATTGATGTTCTTGCCAGCAAACTCAAAATAATCATACTGCAACCAATGGCCCAAATTACCTGCAATACAAACAGGTTATAAAGCGGGTTAAAAGTAAGAATCAATGCCATAACTACCAGTTCAACCAATACCAGCCACAAACCACGTTTTATAAGAAAAATACTCTGTTCTTTTTTTGTTCTTTTCTGCCCTGCAAGAAATGCAGATATGCCCGATAAAAAAACAAAAACCGGCGCACAAAAGTGTGTGATCCAGCGCGTAAAGAAAAGTAACGGAGTTGTAGTAAGCAGGTTGGTAGGCGAATCGTCCCATGCATGAATGTGAAAGAAATCCCTTACATGATCAAGCGCCATAATCAGCATTATCGCGCCGCGGAGTATATCAATAGAAAGAATCCTCTGGCGTTGTGTTAAGGGTACATTCATAAAAATAATTTTGGTACGTTAAGGTAGTATTCCATTTGATTTTTGCAATAAAATTATTTTGGTTTTTTATGAGCCGGGCATTGGGTTCTTTTATGATCGTTCCTTGCGTCGCACACTTGTACGTTCCGGTTATGAATGAGCTTTCAACAGCCGCTTACTGTCAATGGTATTCCAGCTTTGCAATTTTGCCATTTGCACCAGCTAAAAAAACGGCATCTCCTTTCTTCGCTTTCTGGCAAACATGAAAGCTTTGTGTGGAAATTAATTGCCAATTCATACCGCCGTCGTTGCTTATGTCAACACCGCTTGTGCCACAGGTGATGAGTTAATCTTTGGTAATATATTCAACGCAACTGCGGTAGCCATGGGGTGGGGTTTGGGGAGAAATGAATTCGGGCTTGCTTTTCATTTTAAATAATACACAGTTCATTAATGATGAAGTGTCAGCTTTAAAATCGCCACCAACAATTACCGCATTTTTTCCTGAGTTATCAATGGCGACAGAATTTGCGCCGGTTGACTCTTTGCCTTGTATGATATTAAGGTCATAAAATTTTTCTCTGTAAAATAATCTTGATTTAGTTCCGCCTGTTATAAAAAGAATGGGGTAATCTTTATTATGTGTAAAGCCAATATTTGTACCGCTTGACGCAAAAAAGGCTTCTCCTTCATAAAGATTAAAAGATGTATCGAACATTTGAAGAACAGCCCAAAATTCACCATTATTAGCTGCAAATGCCTTAAATAATTTTCCATTAATAGGATCCCCTATTACAACGCCTGTACCGTCATCCATAAAATCCATTGCATCTAAAAACATTCCCTTGGTGCTGTCTTCAAAAACTTTGTACCAATGCTGGCCCGCATCTTTTGTTTTTAAAATGATAGCAGGTTCAGCTACGCCCATTATGATAGCTGTGTTTGCATCAAATGCTTCTATATCGCGGAAGTCTCTTTTTTCGTAGCCACTTACAGTAAGCCATTCAAAAGTTTTACCGCCATCAATGGATCTTGCAACTGTGCCATTGCTGCCACTTGCCCAAATAATATTATTGTCTACTACACTTAAACCACGTATAGAAGTTTTTCTGCCGGAGTCGAGTATATTGATCTTTGTTTGCTGTGCCCTGGCCTGCAATGCAATAATGGCGCAGGTTAACAGTAAATATTTTTTTATGGAGTACATAGAATTTTATAGTTAATAAATTGAAAAGTAAGCATAATTATTTTGATGATTTGCTTTTGACAACATTTAAAATTCACCGCTTCGTTCTTCGCTTTGCAGAATAGAATTACCGAACGTACAAGAGTGCGACGCAACGGATGCTTCATTTATATTCTTGTGATGGGATCATTATTCCTCTGCTGTTTTTTTCAAATGTTCTGTATCGGCTTTCAACATTTGCATACCTTCTCTAAAACTCATGTATGAAATTTTATTAAGCTTATGATTGAGTGAACTGATGCGCTGCAACAACTTCCAGTGACGGATAATTTCTTTCCATGCAAAGAACAAAGAATGCCTGGGATCGTAAATATGTGTGGGCTCGCTTCCTGAACCATTGAGTTCGATGATAGAAAAATTTTTGCCTTGTTTTAGCTCTTCCCATGTATTAAATTTTACATCCATTCTCCCAAAATAAAACCCGTGTATTTGCTGGCAAACTTCATCTATACTTTTTGTAAGATCATCATTTATTTCGTGGCTTGCATCAATAAATTTTGAACCACGTGCATGGTTGCCATACGGCACCAGCAGTTCTTTTTGATTTGGCTGCAGCACCTTCTGCAATTGGTTTCCATATACTTTTTTTAGTTCAGGTATTTGAAGAACGAAACGTTTTTCCTGCATCAGCAATTCAAGCATTGTATGCTTTCCATCACCTTCTACAGTTAAAAATTCTTTTGCAACAATGCCTGAAATATGTCCGTATTTTTCATCTGGAAAACGGTAATAAAAAATGCCCACTTCCTGTTCCCATTGCACCATTTCCTGCAATAAAAAATTTTCTTTTACTAAGTTGATATAGTCATTTAACTCAGTTTCATTTTTTATTTTACTAACCATACGTCCACGGCCGCCAATATCAGGCTTTGCAATAAAAGGGTATTGTAATCCGGCTTTATTCATTTGTTGTAATGCCTGCTGTAAGGGCGTTCCTTTTTGTAAAAAAACGGTGTGCGGATAATACTGTTTTGGAATAAGGTTATAGATCTCGTTTTTTGATTCCATTAAAAAACCACCGTTGGTTATGGATGGGTTGGCGGCATTCATAAAAAAGAACGAGCGTGTTTTAACACCCAGCCAGATGAAGTATAAATAAATGGGTCCGTACACGATATTAAACGACCAATACTCCCAATGCGTAAGTTTTATAACAAACGGATGATATGCAATGCGCCTGATAAAATTCAATGTATAAAATTAATGTTGCAAAATAAAGTGTGCCAACTACATAATGACAAACATAAAAGATATTGTTCTATAAAATTGTAAATCTGTTGACAGTTTTAGATTTAATGAAGAGAATTTTATTTGCCATAATTCTGAATATCTATTAAGCTTTTGTTGCGTCGCACACTTGTACTGCAGGAATTTGACTGAGCTTTTAACAGCCGGAAATACCGCAATATTTTAAAATGGTTTACCATGTGTAGCACTGATTATTTTTTTTGAAAGCCATGGAAGTTTATACATTGTTGAGAGAAATAGTGATGTAGTTCTATTGTTGCCAAATAATCTTTGTACCGTGCGCCCTATGAGTAAACGCTTGCTGAAGTGCTGCTTCCATTGTTTTGTATAATTATCTTCCATTTGTATACGGGTGATTTTCTGCTGCAAAAAAAGATCGATGTTTTCAAAAGCCAGTTTGCCTGCATGCATGGCCATGCTCATGCCGTTTCCGCACAGGGGTGTAATAAGTCCGGCGGCGTCGCCAATCATGAGCACGTGATTTTCTATCTGTTGTTTTTTGGTAAAACTAACCTGAGAAATAACAAGCGGATCCTTGTAGAGGAATTTTGACTGTGTGAATATTTCTTTAAGCACCGGGTTTTGCCACAGAATATTTTGTTCCATTTTTTCAATAGAACCTTTGTTTAATTTAAGATTGTCTGCCGTTGTTAAATAGCAAAGGCAGCATTTGTCATCCTCTATATTTGAAATGCCGCAATAACCATTGTGAAAATTATGCAAAGCAATATTTTCTTTTTCAGCAGGAAGGCGGATATGATATTTTACACCAATATAATTATTGAGCTTATCTGGTTTCTGCACAACAAAATTTCGTTTCCATTTTACATCTATGTTACTGCGTTTGCCAAAGCTACCGGCTGCAACGATACTTGTAAAATCACCTTTGCTCGTTTGAATATTGAATGAGTTGTTATTGAAACCGATATCAAGCACTTTTGTTTCTGTTAATACTTCTACACCTTTGGCAAGTGCAAGTTTATATAAATGATTGTCGAGCGAATAACGGCTGATACCAAAACCACCAAGCGGAAGATTGAATTGATATAATTTTCCTTTTATATCAGATAACTGTAGTTTTTTTATAACGGGAAGATTGAATTCATCTAACTGTAAGCCGAGCTTTTGCAGGAATGGGTAGCTTTCAAGGCTGATGTATTCGCCACATACTTTATGAAATGGATATTGTTCTTTTTCGAAAAGAATTGTTTTAAAACCAGCAGCAGCGCATTGTATAGAAAGCGTTAAGCCTGCAAGACCGCCGCCAATAATTGCTACATGATATTGCTGATTCGAATTTTGCATTTAAATTTTGCAGATTATTATTTGCTTCGGTCTACGCTTAGGTAAAAGCTCCATAAAATTAGAGAACGTACAAGAGTGCGACGCAAGAAAAGCTTAATAGTAATACTCCTGTGTGGCTCATAAAATGTATTGGCTGCTTATGTTTTTTTATAAATGATCAAATGCCTGAATGCCCACTGCCAGTTTATATTTAATTGTTCTATGCCTGCATGGAAAAATATTTTTCGCCATTCATTTTTATGAAAACCACGGGCCACACTTAAAGGTGCATCGTTCTTTACAAGGTACGAAGAAGAAAAAATTTTTGTAAGCATGCTGATGGAATGATAGG
This sequence comes from Chitinophagaceae bacterium, assembly GCA_025351145.1. Taxonomy (GTDB): domain Bacteria; phylum Bacteroidota; class Bacteroidia; order Chitinophagales; family Chitinophagaceae; genus Limnovirga. Next base: position 1,273 of record JANXWM010000091.1, on the reverse strand, counting down.
CAATTGTGTTGCGTTGCAGATCGTTAATAAAAAAACCAATAGTGCAGTTTTCTTTCATCCATTGCAACTGTGCCGCCAATTGTTCTTCTGTAAAATGGTGACAGAACAAACTTGAGAAAATGACATCAGGTTTATGTTCGAAATGTACTTTGCTGTAATCGCTTGCAATCCATTCCGTGTAAGGCTTTAAAAAAATATTTTGTTTTGCAAATTCGATGCATTCTTCTTTTATATCAATGCCTGTACATTTGATTTGAATATTTTTTTTGTTGCACCATTTTGTAATAGCTGTTAGGTTATCGCCGCCACCGCAACCAATTTCACAAACAGAAATTTCTTTTAAATTACCGGCAAGCTGCTGTAACCCTTTTATAGTTATTTGATGACCGCCAAGCCAGGTATTAATGAAATTAAGTTCCTGCATATTTCTTTTGATATCTTCAAAAGGAATATCATCGTTATCTAATAATTCTTTTTTGTATGAACGTAGCTTAAGGTTCATGCTTTTGATGCAAGAAATGTTTCCATTGTGAGTCCGGGACCAAATGCAACACCGAAAATATTTGCGCCGCTTTGCATGTTTTGCATCATATCTTTTAGTACAAATAAAATAGTGGGCGATGACATGTTTCCATACTTTGCCAAAACAGTTTTGGAGAAACACAGATCATCTTTTTGCAGGGCAAGTTTTTGACCGATTACCTGTAATATTTTTTTACCGCCGGGATGTATGCACCAGTGAGTGATAGCTTCTTTATCAATCCGGTGATATGCAAGCGATGCTGCAACAAGTGTATCAATATCTTCTTCTATCAGTTGGGGAATATAGCCGCTAAGCTTCATTAGAAATCCTTTACTGCTAAGCTCCCAGCTCATATCTTTTTTCCCCCGAAATGCTACCTGAGAATAAAAACCTTTTAACGAAACAGACCCGGATTTTTTTATTTGGTTAGAAACAAGAACCGCGGCACTTCCGTCTGCAAACAAGAGGCTGCTTGCTGCATTATCCTGCGTATATTCTTTTTGAAAATGAAGGGTACATAATTCAGTATCTGCAATAATAACGTTGGCATTGGGTGTTGTATCGCAAATCATTTTAGCAAGCTTTAAAGCATGAATGGCTGCATAGCATCCCATAAAATTTACTGAAGTGCGGAAGACGTTAGGAGAGAGGTCCAATACTTCTGCAAGCTGAAGGTCCAGACCCGGTGCACTCATTCCTGTGCAGCTTACTGTAATAAGATGTGTTATTGCAGAAGGTTCAATAATACCG
>JANXWM010000049.1 GCA_025351145.1 Chitinophagaceae bacterium | reverse complement strand
CTACCGGGTTCATCGCTACACCTCTTGTGCGTGGACGAATACCTTTCCATCTGTTTCTGCCGGCCTTACCCATTGTTTCAAGATTATGATCACTGTTTGATACAACACCTACAGTTGCATAACCATTGATCAAAACTTTACGCAATTCACCGGAAGGCATTTTCAAAATTGCATACTTTTCTTCCTTATTGGTAAGCTGAGCAGAAGTACCTGCGCTTCTTACCAATTTACCCCCCTGACCTGGTTGCATCTCTATGTTATGAACCATCGTACCAAGAGGTATATGTCTCATTTTTAGTGCATTTCCAATTTCCGGGGCAACAGCATCGCCAGATATAATTTTTGTTCCAATCTGTATTCCTTGTGGGGCAATGATGTATCTTTTTTCGCCATCTGTATATTGAACAAGGGCAATAAAAGCTGTACGGTTTGGATCGTATTCAACAGAAACAACTGTTGCTTCCATTTCTCTCTTATCACGCTTCCAGTCGATGATACGATAATGTTTCTTATGTCCGCCACCAATGTAACGCATTGCACGACGACCCTGAAAGTTACGTCCACCTGTTCTGCTTAAGGGCTCCAGTAAACTCTTTTCAGGTTTGTTGGTCGTAATTTCAGCATAGGCGTTGCCTATCCTCCATCTTGTACCTGCTGTAACCGGTTTATATTTTCTTAGTGCCATACCCTAATTCGCCTGAGCGATAAACTTTTTAGGTTATAAAATTCAACTTTTGCGGTAGTTGATTACCATTACTATCTTTCAAACAACTTCCTTTAAGGAAATTTGATTAAATATTTGCGTAAAGATCTATTGTTTCGCCTTTTGCAACAGTTACATAAGCCTTTTTGTAAGAAGGCCTTACTCCTTTAATAAAACCAGCTTTGGTAAACTTGGTTTTATTTTTTCCAGGAACAACAACTGTGTTTACATCCACCACTGAAACTCCATAAAAATCTTCTACAGCTTTCTTTATTTCCAGTTTGTTGGCTTTCTTATTCACTTTAAAAGAATACCTGCTAAGTTTTTCCTGCTGGGTATTTGCTTTTTCAGTGAGTATCGGTCTTATTAAAACTTCTGTCGGTTGCATGTTTTTATTTCATTGAAATGTTACTCAATTATGCTACTACGGCTGCTTCCTCATCAGAGAAAACTTTTGCGGCACTCTCAGTCATTACCAGTACATCAGCATTCATTACATCGTAGGTATTGATATCTGATAATAATATACTGGCGATGTTTGGAACATTACGTGTGCTCAGGTAAAGATTATCATTATGCTCAGGCATAATAAACAATGTCTTTTTAGTGGCAACTTTTAAACCTGCCATAACATCCATTAAATGTTTTGTTTTTGGAGATTCCATTGCAATCTCTTCAACAATTACAATTGCATTTTCTTTTGCTTTGTATGAAAGGGCACTCATTTTTGCAAGATCCTTTACTTTCTTATTAAGCTTAATATCCCATTTGTGGGGCTTTGGTCCAAATATAGTACCACCGCCTTTGTACAAAGGGTTACGGATATTACCTTTTCTTGAGCCGCCGGTACCTTTTTGCTTATGAAGCTTACGGCTTGCGCCCTGTACTTCAGCACGGGTTTTTACCTTATGTGTTCCCTGCCTTTGAGCAGCCTGATATTGTTTTACTGCCAGGTATATAACATGGTCATTAGGTTCAATACCGAATATATCATCCGGCAACTCAACAGACCTGCCGGTCTTTTCACCTTTAATATTTAAAACTTCTACTTGCATTTTGCTTCGGATTAAAGTTTACTTCTGGATTAAAACTATTGAACCATTATGTCCCGGAACAGATCCGCTAACCAAGAGATAATTATTTTCAGGAAATATCTTTACTACTTTAAGACCTTTCAGTTTCACTCTGTCACTTCCCATACGTCCAGCCATTCTCATTCCTTTGAATACTCTTGAAGGGTAAGATGAACCGCCGATAGAACCTGGTGCACGTGAACGGTCATGCTGACCGTGTGATTGACCGCCTACACCATGGAATCCATGGCGCTTTACAACACCCTGAAATCCTTTACCTTTAGTTGTACCAATTACTTCAACGTTATCGCCTTCAGCGAAAATGTCAATAGTAACAATATCACCTAAAATTTTATCGAGAGATGAATCGCGAAATTCTTTTACAAATTTCTTGGCTGATGTATTTGCCTTTGAGAAGTGATTTACTTCGGCTTTGATGGAGTGTTTTTCTTTTTTATCGCCGAAAGCTAATTGCAGTGCATTATAACCGTCAGAATCCTGGGTCTTTACCTGAGTAACAACGCAGGGACCAGCTTCAATAATGGTACAAGCTGTTTGCTTGCCATCCGGGGTGAAGATGCTGGTCATCCCAATTTTTTTTCCAATAATACCTTTCATCGTTTTTTGCGGTTTGCGCCCCGCATGGTTGTTGAGGACATTCCGCCGATGTGCGGAATTCAATCCTTGTTTGCTGACGACCTTTTCCTTTGTTTTCCGCTTTTGCAGAATTCGGAAGTACCGGCAGTAAACAAACCTCGAAGGGCTTGTTCATATTTTTCGATCAGGTTCTTAATTGAACAAGATCTGTTTATTGTTGGTCAGAGCTCCTTTATTCTTCTTACAGAGTTGGGAGATAACAAAATTTATAAGAGCATTTTATATAATTCCCAGCGGGAACTACACTAAAGGTTGTTAAGCCTTTATCTCAACTTCAACACCAGATGGCAGATCTAACTTACTTAAAGCATCCACAGTTCTTGAAGAAGAAGTGTAAATGTCAAGCAAACGCTTGTGCGTACACAATTGAAATTGTTCACGGCTTTTCTTGTTCACGTGGGGTGAACGCAAAACAGTGAAAATCCTTTTGTGCGTAGGTAAAGGAATAGGTCCGGTTACCACAGCACCTGTGCTGCGCACAGTTTTAACGATTTTCTCGGCAGATTTATCTACCAGGCTGTGATCGTATGATTGTAATTTTATTCTGATTCTCTGTGACATAGCTGAACCCAATTTTCAGATTGGGAGCGCAAAGGTAGGGGGATGAATCTTAACAGACAAGAATTTTTGAAAAGTTTTTTAAAAAAGTATTTATACAGGCTTTTACAGTGAGTTTATTCTATAAAATACATACCAGATGGCGAATAACAAGCGGGCAAACCTGAACCAATTCCGGTTTTTGGCAAAACTCCACCTATAATTTTCCCATCCCACTTAAAAGTGGCGGACTTGGCTTTGGCTTCTACTACATTTTGGCGAAAAGGCATAGGAAATGGATCTCGGTTGTAATATTGAGCTGGTTCAAAGTCGCTCATTTCGAGTTCACAGATATGCCCGGCCACTTCAATGCGCACACTCACGTTGCCGGGGAAAGTGATATTCATTTCAATATTTCCCTTAAAAACAGGAGCATTTTCGAATGGAGTTCCCTTGAATATTTTTAGCCCATAATATTTCCCTAATTCTTCAGCGGCACAAACAAAACCAAAAAAATCGGGAACTTCTTTCATGTCTGGATTAATAAGCAACATACCGCCCGGGGCATTACCCCAGGGGGTGCTGGTTGTGCGGGCAGTATGAACCATTACATGTGGAAGAGGTGCATCCTCTGAAGGTTTCAGCATAGCATCCACCCCATCGGTCCAGGCTAAAAAATCGGTTGCATAATGCAGGCCATTGTTGCGTGTAATAATATCTTTCATGCAGTTTGAATTATGAAAGCTAAAATAGATTTGAAACCAACTGTTAACCATACCCAATTCAAGGTATATTAAAGGAAGGTGGGTGTGCAGGGCTGTTGAAAGCTGCTTAGAATTATTAAAGTAAAAGTGTGCGACGCAAGGAACGACCAATAGAAATTCTATAGCCTGGCTCAAAAAATTGACATTGACTAATCATTTTCTCAATACTTATTTACCCGGCTGCATTGCATGAATGAAGCTTCTCTTGCGTCGCACTCTTGTACTGTATAACCTTACCGGGCAATGCGAAGTATAAGCGGATATTATTTTCAACTGCATTATTTTGAAATAAAAAAGCCCTGCAAAAAATGCGGGGCTTTTATTTGACGAAACGATTTTATATTAATCAGCAGTAATAAGGCTTTTTACTTTTTCAATTACGAGCTTTAAATTACTGGCATCCTGGCCACCGGCTGTTGCCAAAGTTTTTTGTCCACCGCCGCCACCTTTGATTAACGGGGCAATCTGTTCTTTAATAATTTTAGGGGCATCCAGGTTCTTTGAAGCAGCAATATGATCGTCGAGCAAAACTGCTACACTGGCTTTGCCATCTATATTTGCCGCGAGCACTACCATATAATTGGTGAGTTCATTTTTAAGATCGAAACATAATTTTTTCAATGCGTCTGCATTGCTAACTTCTACAATTTCGCCAATAAAACTTACATCATTTATTTGATAAGTTTTATTGAGCAAACTGTTTTTAATAACCGTTAACTGTTTAGCTTCTAAACTTTCTATCCTCTTTTTAAGATCATTGTTTTCTGCAACCAGGTTTTCAACTGCCTTATTAAGTTCCTTAGGGTTCTTTAGCGTTTCGCGGATCAATTGAATCTGCGATAAATGTACATTCAAGTATATTTCTGCAGCTTTACCACTTACAGCTTCAATCCTTCTTACGCCAGCTGCCACTGCGCTCTCATGTTTTATTTTAAAGAAACCCAATTCGCCGGTTGCAGCAACATGTGTACCACCGCATAATTCAATGGAATAATTTGGATCGATAATTACCACACGAACGATATCACCATACTTCTCACCAAATAACGCCATAGCGCCCATTGCAATGGCTTCATCTTTGTGCATTTCTTTAATGATTACTGGTATGTTTTCGCGTATTTTTTCGTTTACGATCGATTCGATCAGTGCAATTTCTTCATCGGTGACTTTTGCAAAATGAGAGAAATCGAAACGCAGGTGCTCTGCATTTACAAGGCTTCCTTTTTGTGCTACATGTGTGCCCAGCACTTTGCGCAAAGCGGCATGCAGCAAATGTGTTGCACTATGATGCGCTTCAGTTGCCCTGCGTTTGGAATGATTAACTTTTGCAATTAATTTACCGTTTAATTCATTAGGTAATGTATCTGCAAAATGAATGATAAGATTGTTTTCTTTTTTGGTATCCGTAATATTGATGCTTTCGTCATCAAAAATCAGTTCGCCTGTATCACCAACCTGTCCGCCGCTTTCGGCATAAAAAGGTGTAGCCTGCAATATATATTGATACGCTTCTTTTCCTTTCGCTTTTACTTTGCGGTACTTAACTATTTTGGTTTTTATTTCGAGTGAATCGTAGCCAATAAATTCTGAAAAATTATCATCAATTAAAACGATCCAATCTTCGGTATCAATAATTGATGCTGCACGACTTCGATTTTTTTGCTGTTGCATTTCTAATTCGAAGCCTGGTTCATCGACTGTCCATCCTTTTTCAAACGCTATAAGTTTAGTTAAGTCAATAGGAAAACCATACGTATCATATAGTTCAAAAGCAATTTGACCTGGGATTGAAAAATCTTTTAATGACTTTAGTTCCCTTTCTACAAATTCATTTTTTTTGGTATGTATATAATTAGCTTTTAATGAATCAAGCTCTATGTCATATTGATCTCCATATATCTTATCTGCTTGAGTCATTAATATTGAAGAAGGTAAATAGTCAATTTTTTTCAATCCTTTATCCAATGTTCTCAAAAAAGCATCCTCTTCTTCTTTCACCACTTTACTTACAAAATCTAATTGTGCATTTAATTCAGGAAACACATTTTCAAATTGCTTTGCAATAACCGGCAGCAATTGAAATAATAATGGTTGCTTGTAATCAAGATATGAGTAATAATAACGAACAGCACGGCGGAGTATGCGGCGTATAACATAACCTGCGCCTGTGTTTGAAGGCAGCTGTCCATCTGCAATAGTAAAAGAGATAGCACGTATATGATCTGCAATTACACGAAAGGCAACCGCTTCTTTGCCGTCGCTACAATCGTATTTTTTTCCTGTTATGGTTTCGGTTGCAGCAATTGTTCCGGTGAATATATCTGTATCGTAATTGGATGTTTTATTTTGTAATACACGCACCAAACGCTCGAAGCCCATGCCTGTATCTACATGCTTTGCTGGCAATGGTTCGAGGCTTCCATCTTTTAAACGGTTGAACTGGATGAATACATTGTTCCATATTTCAATCACTTGCGGATGATCGTTGTTTACCAGCTTTTTTCCATCAACTGTTTTTCTTTCTTCATCGGTTCTGCAATCAACATGAATTTCTGTGCACGGGCCGCAGGGGCCGGTATCACCCATTTCCCAGAAATTGTCTTTTTTGTTACCGAGTAAAATACGGTCTTCAGCAATTACTTTTTTCCATTCATTAAATGCTTCTTCATCTCTTGGCAAGCCTTCTTTATTGTCGCCTTCGAAGATGGTTACGTATAAACGGCCTTTATCTAATTTCAATACTTCGGTAAGTAATTCCCAGCTCCATGCAATGGCTTCTTTTTTAAAGTAATCACCAAAGCTCCAGTTGCCCAGCATTTCGAACATAGTGTGGTGGTAAGTGTCTACACCAACTTCTTCAAGATCGTTGTGTTTGCCGCTTACACGAAGGCATTTCTGTGTATCAACCACACGTGGATATGGCGGCTTTTTATTGCCCAGGAAATAATCTTTAAACTGGTTCATACCTGCATTGGTGAAAAGCAGTGTGGGATCGTTTTTTATTACGATAGGAGCAGACGGAACTACTTGGTGGCCTTTTGACTGAAAAAAATCGAGAAACTGTTGCCGTATCTGTGCACTGGTAAGCATAGTGTTCAATGAAAATTTAGAATAATATAAATACTGTGTAAGCTGTTATCTTTGTTTGCTTACAGGGCGGCAAAGGTAAGGAATTGGAGATTTGTTAATAGTTCATGGTTCATTGTTATAGCTTATTGTTTACTATTTCAATGCGCCGGGCTGTTGACAGTTCAAAAAAGTTCTGAACGCACAAGAGTGCGACGCAAGAGGCGATGCCATAAAATATCTGTAGCCGGGCCCATATAAATTTTACTTGCCAATGAGGAAAATAAAATACTATTATAATACCCATACGCTTCGTTACGAAAAACTTGAAACACCTTTGCGTGTGAGGCTTCTGCGTTTATTTGGTTTTATTGCAGCAAGTATTTCTGCCGCTATCATTATTGTTGCCGTAGCGTTTCAATACATTGATTCGCCCAAAGAAAAAATACTGCAGCAAGAGAATGATGATATGACCCAGAATTACAGCGTGCTGCAGGAAAGAGTACAGCAACTGCAAAAACAAATGATTGAGCTGCAAAACAGGGACAATAACGTATACCGTTCGATCTTTGAATCTACGCCAATTCCTGACAGTGCGAGGCTGAAAGAAATGGAAAAAAGCAAGGAAGTACAGCTTGTGCAAAGTATGGGAGAAACCCAACTGGTAAAGAGTTTAACGGAACAACTGAACACACTTTCTAAAAGGGTTGCTTACCAAACCAAATCTTACGGAGCCATTGATGATATGGTTAAAAATAAAGAAAAACTGCTTGCCGCCATACCTGCCATTCAGCCGGTAAGTAATAAAGACCTTACCCGAATTGCATCAGGTTTTGGATACAGAATAGACCCTGTTTATAAAGTAACCAAATTTCATGCAGGCCTTGACTTTACTGCACCGCAGGGCACACCTATATATGCAACAGCAGACGGTGTTGTAAAGGAAGCAGATTATAATGCAGGAGGGTTTGGTAACCATGTAATTATTAGCCATGGTTATGGTTATGAAACTTTATACGGCCACATGTACCGCATTAAAACGAAGGTTGGTGCCAGGATAAGCCGGGGCGAAGTTATTGGATATGTAGGAAGTACCGGCAAAAGCACGGGACCGCATTGTCATTACGAAGTACATAAAGGTGGTGAACCAGTTGACCCGGTTTACTATTTCTATAATGATCTTACGCCGGAACAATACGACCGCTTATTAAAACTTGCTGCCGCTGCTAACCAGAGTTTTGATTAAATATTATGCAGGTATATTTAAAAAAAGCGCAACATTAAGGATGAGATAAAAATAAATATTACTTTCATTGCCTAAAAATAATTGCCATGTTTGAAAATCTTCTCGACCTCGTAAAACAAAATGCCGGAGCTGCTATTATTAATAACCCGGCCATTCCCAATGAGCATAATGATGAAGCTGTATCAATGGCTTCGAATTCAATTATTGACGGCCTGAAAGGGGCACTTGCCAATGGCAATATCAATGATGTGCTCCACATGTTCAGCCATAGCGATAATGCTGCAAATTCGCCTGTATCTCAGGGAATACAGGGCAACCTAATTCAAAGCCTGATGAGCAGATTTGGTATAGACCAGTCGCAGGCTGGCGGTATTGCTTCGAGCCTGATACCGGTAGTTTTACAGCAATTTGTACATAAAACAAATGACCCTAACGATAGCAGTTTTGACCTGCAGGGCATTGTAAATAATTTAACCGGCGGCAAATCATCTGGTTTTGATGTTCAGGGATTATTAAACCAGTTTACAGGCGGCGGCGCGACCACCTCTGGTGCTGGCGGAGGCTTAATGGATATGGTGAAAGGTTTTTTTAAATAAACAATTGTAGCTTATTTAAAAAGCCCTGTTATTATACAGGGTTTTTTAGTTTATATACAGTAAGCGATAAAAGCTAAGAAATATTTTGAGCCATAAACTATTGCAGCTATTGAGCTTTACTTGCGTCGCACTCTTGTACTACAGAATGTGGAGCAGCAAAATACATTAAAACTTCAGTCCTGTTAATGAAAGGACGCAACTACATTTTTAAAAACTTTTCCCCATTTACTTTGTAACTTACTGTACAAAATGTAACCCGTTATGAGTAAAATAAGTCTCAACCATATTTTTACCTTGCTTGCTTTTTTCATCGTCCATTCTGGCTTTTCTCAAAATGAATTTCGACTGGGATTAAAAGTGGGAATAAGTATCCCCAACCTTAAATCTTCGGGGAATAATCCCGTAAGCAAAGGCTGGTCTTCAAGGCAGGGACCATATACCGGTATAATAGCTGAAATGCAAATAGCTAAAAGATTTTATTTACAGGCCGAGCTTAATTATTCATCTCAAGGTGGTAAAAAAAATGGAGTACAGGCAATACCAACAAGCAGCTTCTCAACCTACTTTCCACCAAACACAACAATTCCACCCTTTGTTTACGCAGATTACTCTAGTGAGGTAAAACTTAATTATATGGAATTACCTGTCCTTTTAAAAATTGAATTCCAGGTTGGCCACAAGATATCTTTATTTATTAATGGGGGGCCGTATGCAGGCTATCTCCTGGCTGCAAAAAATATAACCAGCGGCTCAAGCAATATCTATTTAGATGAAAACATGACACTGCCATTATTACCTCAGCCTGCTTCATTTGATCAATCAACCGATATCCAGTCAGATCTAAAGAAATTCAATTTTGGCGTTCAGGCTGGTATCGGGTTATCGTTAACCCTACCTAATGGTTATAAATTACTCTTAACTGGTGGTGGTAACTATGGTTTTTCAGATATTCAAAAAGATAAAACAAATGGTCAAAACAATACTGGCGCTGCTACAGTAGCCTTAGCTTACTTGGTTAAAATGTAAAAAAATCTTTATCAAAATATCCATTAAGGTTTTCCAAAAAAAAATTACAATACTTTAAGTGGATTACTTGGCAGGTATATTTAAAGAACTATGTAATCGCTAATCATTAACATTTTAAAGAGTATTACTTAACATTTTTTTATTAAACTATGAAAGAACTTTACATCTTAATAGTAGTAAAAAGAAAAAATAATTTGAAATAGTGCAAAAGAAACGGTTAACAAATTATATAGATTTTCTGGCACTGCATTTGCAAATTTATTATCAAATAATAACAATCGATTTTCTCATAAGCAGTTAGTTTTGGTTGAGGCCCCTGTTTCTACAGGGGCTCATTTTTTTGTTATACAACTTTTTGTTTTTTATACGTATATATTAATACATACCACGCTATAAGAGAACCACATATATCGGCCAATATATCTGTGATATCAAAACTTCTTTCATAGGCAAAATATTTTTGCACAAATTCCATCGCAATACCATAGATAATCACAGTTACTGCAATTTGCGTGAAAAGCTTAACAGAAGACATTCGCGTTTTCAAAAAAGCATATCCCCAAAGCAAAGTCAGCAGACCAAACATGCCAATATGAACCCATTTATCAAAATAGACCATGTCAAAAAGTTCTGATTTAGGAATATCAGACCCCGGCATCACTAGAAGAATAAAAGAAGTTATAGACCAAATAAAGGCGGGTATAAATCTTATGAGGTTAGGTTTCACGTTTTGGTGCTAAATTATAGAAAATGATTGTACTTATTCTCATAAAAAACAAGTGCAAAATAATTTACAAAAAAAATATATTAAAAGCTTATTATAAAAAACTAAAATAAATTAATAATTGTATTATTTAATTAACACTCTGGTTCCCAACAAACAATAAAGTCGCAAGTTTCTTTAATCAATATTCAACAATTGGAATAATTTTTATTAAAATATCAGTAAAAGTGAGAAAGTTTTGCACAATTCACATTATAAATAATAATATATTAAATAAATATCAAATAAAATTCAATTTATTATTAACTTTGCTACTGTATAAATATATTGTAAATTATTTTAATGTAAAATTAAAAACGTTATGAGCAAGATTACAACTAAACAAGTAGCTCCATTTCTTATACTACTTGCAGTAGCAATAGCAGCTATTTTTATTCCTTCATTTCCAAATTTTGACGATGCCGGAAAGTATAGTGGTGCCGATATTGCCTGGCTCATTGTAGCTACAGCTCTTGTTTTTCTTATGACACCAGGACTGGCTTTTTTCTATGGCGGAATGGTTCATAGAAAAAATG
>JANXWM010000039.1 GCA_025351145.1 Chitinophagaceae bacterium | reverse complement strand
GGTTTTGGTAAAGTGGCTACAACTGCATCTGATGCATGGCTTCAGAACGCATGGAATGCGACAACTTTTACCACCTATACCTACGATGCTAATCATTATCTTATCCAGGATTCTACAGCCCTTGTTATTGCTAATTTTCCTGCGAGTAAGAACATTTATGTAAATAATGTTGATGGTTCTCCTAATTTAATAACCACTCAAACATGGAATATTTTTCCGCCAAAGTGGAAAAATGCAAACAGAACATCTATAACGTATTACAATAATAATCCTCAAAAAACACTTACAACAAAAACCGAAACAGCTTCAGGCAATAACTGGATTAATTCCGATTCTACCACTTACACTTATAATGGCAACGGTGTAGCAACAAGTTCCTTAGAACAAACCTGGGACATTGGTTCATCCTCATGGAAGAATTATAAAAAGAATAATTACAGTTACAATGGCGACGGCACCCCAAGCACCGTGGTTACCCAAAACTGGAACGGCACTGCATGGGTAGACTATGAGCGTTCAACCTACACCTACACAACCAATTGCTTACTGCCGCTTACCTTCCTCAACTTTAACGCTGTAAAACAAAACAACAAAATACAGCTTAGCTGGAAAACGGCTAACGAAATAAACACATCGCACTTTAGCATACAGCGCAGTACCAATGCGGTAAATTTTACAACTATTGGCAAAGTAAATGCAGCAGGCAGCAGTTTACAATCAAGCTATGGTTTTGCTGATGATATTTCGCAGCTTAAAACAAACAAAGTTTATTATCGTCTGCAGCAGGAAGATAAAGATGGTAAAATAACGCTGAGCAATATTGTGGTTGTTTCAATTGCAGCGGGCACTGCTCAGTTCACCATGCTTCCAAACCCTGCACGAAATTACTTTACAGTTATACCCGATGGCAGCATTGATCTTACAAATGCAACCATTACCATTTCGTCGCTAACAGGTAAACTGCTTATTAAACAAAAGCTTCAAAATAACGGGGAGCAGAAAATAAATATATCTGCTTTATCAAAAGGTATGTACATGGTAAACATTATTACAAACAGCAGCATACAAACACAGAAATTAATTGTAGAATAATCGCGTTAATTTAAACAGGGCTTTTACGGTAAAAGATAAAACTGTAAAAGCCCTGTCTTATTTTTATCATTTAATAGTTACACGAAGGTTGCTTTGTTAAGGGCTGTTGAAAGCTCAATAGAATTGCTGCTGTATAAGTGTGCGACGCAAGGAACGGTGAAAAGAATTCCCCCTTGCCCGGCTAATAATTTCTTTGTTTTTGTAAATAAAAAAGGGAAAGTACTCTTTCCTTTGATGCTGGTGTTAATCACGGTTAGAATATATAGAACTGCCTGTTGTGCTAAATACTGATGTTTACTTTACCGCTCTGTACACCGTTAGAAACAATGGTACCACTCTGCATTTTAAGTTCGCTCCCCTTTGAATTGTAGGTTAACACATAAGTAACTTCAAGGTGTTCTTTTTATCAAGCACATTGGGCACGGTTACACGTTGCGACAGCGCGTTTTGTATGCCGGGATACTGGTTCAGCAGTTTGGCATCGAATGTTTTATCCCATACAATCGTGCGGCTTTTACCATTTACTTTTTCAATTGTAATATGTATTTGTGCCGATGTATAATTGTAAACTTCCGATGCATAGTTGCTGCCTTTATAAACCGCAAACGAAATGCTTTTACTTACGGGTGCTTCTTTCTTGAGTGCTTCCTTCGCCGGGCTGTAAATGGCTGCACCCAAAACCAGCAGTACAACCGGCAACCATAATAATCTCTTTTTCATAATGTTCATTTGGCATATACAACGCAAACTTTATGTACAGGCCCGTTAACGAATGTTAAAGCGCTGATGAATGGCAGCAGTACAATGATGACTGGCAAAAAAAAATGACAAAGACCTGTAACCCTTTTCTGCACTACGTTTCAGGGAAAAATAAAACTGTCCGAAAACGATACAGTATTGTTTGAAACCGATACATACAGCGTACAGTAAAGTTTTTTTTGAACCGGGTAAGGGGAATTCTACTGACCGTTCCTTGCATCGCACTCTTGTACATTTATAACTTTATTCAGCGGTTCCTGTGCGGCTGCGTTATGTTTTACTTACCCGTACTTTTCCGGCTTTTACTTGCAAGGAAAATTTTACTTAAGAATATTTTAATCAAGAGCAGAAAACATTTTAATGCGCAGCTGGCATATCTTTAGTGTAACCAATTATGAGAAAACTAATTTCAAATTCAATACCGCTTTTAATATTGTGGTTAGCTTTTTTGCTTCCCTCAACGGTGCACTCGCAGGATGTACATTTTACCGGTGTATTACCAACCTACACACAACTAACCCCACTCTCAAAAAAAGTTGACTGGACATTTTTTTTCGGCAATGCCATCAACCCAACAGATAAACAGTTTGGATCGCTTAACTATCCCGAAGCAGATGTAAGGCTGCAGTTGAACAACAATATTGTTTATAAAGCACAGAAAAACCTATCGTTCGCAGCAGGCTTGCTCTACCAGAAAAATTTCGCTTTCGATAGCCGGCATGTGGATGAATACCGGCCTTACCAGCAGGTATTGTTTTCGCATTATTTGTCAGCACTTAAGGTTAGTCATCGCTTTCGTTTTTGTGAAAGGTTTATTGAAAACCCAACCACAGGCAATTATCCTTTAACTACCGTGCTTCAATACAACACAACCTTGCTTGTACCATTTAAAGGCAAAACAGTACAGCCAAAATCTTTTTACGCAACAGGTTTTGCAGAAGAGTTTTTCTTTTTGTCAGGCCCCAACAAATTCAGTTTTCTTGGCGAGTTCTGGACCAATGCAAGTGTAGGATATAACTTTGGCTCATGGGGTAAACTGCAGTGCGGCTTTACTTACGAATGGCTGGCACGCAACGCCAAAAAAGATACGCGCCAAATGTATCTTTTCTCCACAGACCTCATTACCAACTTTGATATTTTTGGAGTAAGGAAGAAAAAGTAAAATGCTGTTTTGATATTTTTACAGTATTCCCCTTGCTTTAATTTCCAGGTACTTGTTCAGTGCATTTACCGTAAGGTTTTGCGGCGCTGTGAGAATAGTAAGAATACCGCCCTGGTTCAATTCTTTTACAACCTGCCTTTTCTCAAATGCAAAGTTTTCAGCAACTGTTTTACTGTACACTTCTTCTAAGTTTTCAGAAGGTTTACTGATGAATTTTGCAAGCTCTGTATTCTCAAAAAACACGGTAATAAGCAAATGGTTTTCCGCAATTTTTTTCAGGTAAGGCAATTGTCTGCGCATGCCGGTAAGCGATTCAAAATTGGTGAAGAGTAATATTAAACTGCGTTGTGTAATTCTCCTGCGCATAAATATATACAGGCGTTCATAATCGCTTTCTAAGTAACGTGTTTTCTGGCTGTGCAGCGTTTCCAATATACTTTGCATTTGCAAAGCTTTTTTATCGGCAGGTAAAAAAGAAGCAATGTTTTCAGAGAAAGTTATAAGCCCTGCTTTATCCATTTTAGTTAAAGCAACATTGCTTAACACCAATGAAGTATTTATTGCGTAATCAAGTAAACTCAATCCTTCAAAAGGCATTTTCATTACACGGCTCTTATCAATCACGCAATATAACTGCTGACTTTTTTCATCCGTATAATTGTTCACCATCAGCGAACTTTTGCGAGCCGTGGCTTTCCAGTTTACGGTGCGGTAATCGTCGCCTGCCACGTATTCTTTTATCTGTTCAAATTCCATGCTTTGTCCAATACG
This sequence comes from Chitinophagaceae bacterium, assembly GCA_025351145.1. GTDB lineage: Bacteria > Bacteroidota > Bacteroidia > Chitinophagales > Chitinophagaceae > Limnovirga. The sequence continues at coordinate 3,457 of JANXWM010000039.1, read as the reverse complement.
GCGCACTTTTTTTACGCCCACTTCACTCAGCCTGTTGCTCATCGCCATTAACTGGTATTTGCGTAACTGCAGGTACGATGGATATACCGGAACTTCTACTGGCGCACCAGAAATAAACCTCCTGCTGAATAAGCCGTAACTTGTTTTTACATAAATATTAATTACGCCAAATTCATAATCGCCGCGCTTTACTGGCCTCAGGTTGTACTTCAATGTTTTTTTGTAACCCGCTCCCAGGTTGAGTTTAAACAGCACATCCCTTTTTTGAAACTGGTGCGGTACTTCATCAATTATCTCAACGTGTACTGCATAGTTGTAAAAATTTTCAACATCAATCCTTATCTCATTGTTATCGCCGTTACTTAAACGCTCGGCCATGGTACGCACAGCAAATATGCCTTTGCTGTTATAAAAAAGCAGCAGGTAATCATATACAAAAAGTATCAGTAAAATCAACACAAACAGATAAGGTATATCGCCAAGCCATACAAAAAAGAAGCGCAGCACAAAGAGTACAATGCAGCAAATAATAGCAGCATATAGTCTTCGTGTTACGAACAGCGAACCGATATATTTTTTAAAAAATGTTCTCACTTAATGGTATAATATTTTGTACCCAACTTTTGATTCAATACTGATCGTTCCTTGCGTCGCACTCTTGTGCGTTCGGAACCTCGTGCGTCATTGCGAGGAACGAAGCAATCTCTTGTCGTTCGGCTCATGCAATTTTTATATTATACCAGGAGATTGCTTCGGAGGCCTCGCAATGACGAGAAGAATTCCAACCGTACAAGAGTGCGACGCAACGAAAGCTTCATAGAATTACTACTGCCCGGTTCATAAAAATTCCTAACTCCAATTCCTAACTCCTAATTCCCAATCCCCTTATCTCGGCACTTCAATCTTCTTCGAAATATCTGTAATTACATCTGCCGCAGTACCGCCTTCCATTTCTTTTTCCGGCGTAAGAATAATGCGGTGGCAAAGCACCGGATGCAGCACGCTTATTACATCATCAGGGTTTACAAAATCGCGGCCATTGATGGCTGCCATTGCCTTTGCAGACTTAAGCACTGCAACAGATGCACGTGGACTCGCACCCAAAAACAATGCTTTGTTATTTCGTGTTTCGTACACTAAACCTGCAATATAGCGCAGCACTTTATCTTCAATATGTATATTGCTTACGAGCTGCCTGAAGTACACGATCTCTGCGCCATTTAACACCGGATGTACAGCTTCATAGTAATGCGAAGTAATGCCCCTGTGCGCAAGCTCCAGTATTTTTACTTCCTCCTCCGGCGAAGGATATTTCACTTCTATCTTGAACAGAAAGCGATCTAATTGCGCTTCGGGCAAACGATAAGTTCCTTCGTGCTCAACAGGATTTTGCGTGGCAAGCACCATGAATGGTTGCGGCATAGGATAAGTAACGCCATCGTAAGTGATTTGTTTTTCTTCCATCACTTCAAACAAGGCGGCCTGTGTTTTGGCAGGTGAGCGGTTGATCTCATCTATCAGCACAATATTGCTGAAAATGGGACCATGTTTAAAACTGAATGTGGCCGTTTGTGGATTGAATACCGAAGTGCCGATTACATCGCTCGGCATAAGATCCGGCGTAAACTGTATACGGCTGAAAGGCACGTCAATAGAGCGTGCCAGCAGTTTGGCAGTAAGCGTTTTAGCTACGCCGGGTACACCTTCTATCAACACATGACCATCGGCAAGAATAGCAGCTATCAGGAGCTCGATCATGTTTTCCTGACCCACGATTACTTTGGCTATTTCGTTTTTTATTTTGCTAACCGCTTCGTTCAGCTGAGCGACATCTGTTCTATTTTCCATACTGTTTATGTTTTGGATAATGTATAAAATTGATCAATACTGCTGGTTACATCGAGCAGCAGATCATCGGTAACTTTTGGCTGTGCATCTGCACGCATTATATTTTTTAAAATTGTTTTAATCAGTTCTTCAGGCACGCCGCTTTTTCTATGTAACTGCTGTACAAACTGTTCATCGGTATTGTTTGTGGAAAGATAATAGTGCTGGCGGATATGATCGAACCAGAACTGAGCTTTCTTTTTTGCAATGCCGTTGTTATCGTGCTGGCTGAAATAAACGGATGAAACAGTTTCTACAAAATCGAGTGTAGTATTGCGTAAAGGTTCAATTACAGGAATAATGCGCTGCCTGCGTTTCATTTCGAAAAATACGTAGATAAGTAATGCTGCAACCGTAAGCCATAAGGCCCATGTAAGAAAAGTATTGGAAAGAAAAAAGCGAAGCGGTGTATCGGCACCTTCGCGGCCGCTCTTATAATACTCATCCCAATGCAATGTTTTAACTGATGGTGAAATATAGGATAATGCTTTAGCTACATATTCATCGTTATTTTTATAAAGCGTAAAATAGTTACTGAAACAAAGTGGCGCTGCATGCACTAAAAATTCGCCTTCTCCGTATTTTACTTTTACAAAATTTGGTTGTCCTTTTTGGTTGATACCCAGCACCACAGATGAGTCAAATTTCTTAATGGAGTCGAAGTAGCCATCTATGGTTGACCTTTTAAAGCCATAGTTTTCTTTTGATTTTAAGGCAGGATTTACAAAGTTCACGGTTGTTGAATCTGTGTCCAGCAGGCCGGAAAAATATTTTATTTTTAAACCAAGTGTATCTAAAAATTTATCATCAAAATCCATTGCTGAAACAAAGACCGCGTTACCATCTTTTACGTATTGCAAAAGCTCCTCAAGGTCAACTTTGCCAGGGCTGAACTGCGGCTCAAGTAATATGTAAGCACTGTTGGTTTCATTCTTATCGTGCAGTACATTATAGGCCGGCGCACGGTGGCTTTGAACAGAAGCTTGGGGGAATATTTTTTTAAGTTCAGTATAAGGGATATAAGTGCCAAAAGGGTTCTTATCATTATTGCGCAGCGTGGCGGTCCAGTCGAATTTCTTTGGCTGGTACAGTTGCGCAATGATGTAAAGGATCATCAAAACTGCAAAAATAAATATGAATATTTTATTCCCTTTCACCTTGCTGATAACTGGTTTTGAAACTTTAAAAATTCTTCCCGCATCAATTCAAAATCTATTTCTGTTACATCAAGGTTGCCATACCATGCATGCTCAAAAATATTGGTAACATCCCTGAATGGCTGCTGAAAATTTGTTGTATTTAACTCACGCAAATAATCAGTATTTGTTTTATTGGGCAGCCAGGCAATCAGGTTTTTATCGGCGAGTATTTTAAGGCTTTGCAAATACATATAACGCAGCGCCAGCCTGTAATTGCCATCCTGCAATGCTTGCTGTATCGCTGTTTCAAAAGAAATACCGTGTATGTTCTCGTCTTCAACCGAGTAGCCGGTGTTATTTGCAGCAGTGGCCTCGAATAAAGCCATGCGGTTCATACGTGTTGCTTTAAATATAAAGAAGCCTACAGCACC
>JANXWM010000025.1 GCA_025351145.1 Chitinophagaceae bacterium | reverse complement strand
GAAAAGCTTTTGCCAAAACTCATGTTGATTACTTTGGCACCGTTATCTACTGCATATTTTATGGCAACGGCTATATCCTTGTCGTACTCGTCACCATCCGGTATGGCACGCAGCATCATAATCTGTGCATGGTCTGCAATGCCATCAATACCAATGTTATTATTTCTCTGTGCGGCTATAATGCCCGATACATGTGTACCATGCATGGGATCGGGGCCCATTATATCGTTGTTGCCGTAATAGCGGTCGTTAATGTCGAAGTAATTATCTTTTATAATTTCGGCCCTGTAATCGGGCGGTTTTATATTCTTCGCATTGATAGATTCTTTCTTGCCCTGCACATACTCTTCCAGGTCATTAATCAGCGATTTATTGGTTTGGTCCTCTTCCAGGCCCAGCATTTTTAAACAGGTGATATAGCCCATTTTGGCCTGTTTGCCTTTTTGCGTTTCAGGCTCAAATTTTTCCAGTTCATCAGGTGTGTATTCCTCTTTATTCATTTCACCACGGATCACCTGGTCGTTTCTTTTGAGTGATTTACAAATAATGTCGAGCATTTGGATATTCATTTTTTCATCGGAACTAATATCCATTTGGGCTGCGGCTTTTACCCACTCTGCATATTGCCATTTTTCGTCAGGGGTTAATAGAGATGTATCAATTTCTTTGTCTTCAAATTTATCTTTGAAACGGTAGTAAACACGGGAGCTTTCACTGTTTTCTTTTTTAAGATTAGTGCCATCTTTATTGCCAAGAAAATTCCAGCCATGCACATCATCAATATAACCATTACCGTCATCATCTATACCATTGCCGGGAATTTCTTTTGGGTTGGTCCAGAGTATATTTTTAAGATCTTCATGCGTAGTATCTACACCGGAATCTATTACAGCAACAATTACGGGGGTATAAGCTTTGCCTTTTAAAAAATCATAAGTTTTACTGAGGCTGATACCATAAAACCCGTCTTTCTTCGGATCACGTAAATACCAGTCCTTTAAATCATTTTGAGCAAAAGCAGAAAAGGAGGCAAACAACAGTGTTAGCGGGATAATGAATTTCATTCTGTGCATGAATCGTTTTTTCTTATGTGCAATACTTATTTTTCGATATCGGCTTTGAATTTTTTTGGGCCTGGCAATAGATCCTTTACTGATCGTCCCTTGCGTCGCACTCTTGTGCCGTTCGAACTTTACGCAGCCCCAGGTTCACAGGTATTCGTCAGTACAAGAGTGCGACGCAAGTGAAGCTTCATTTATGTTCTTCAGTCCGGCTCAAAAAAATATTTCGTACAAAAATCAAAGCCCGTAAAATTACAAAATGATAACAATAAAAAAACGGTGGCTGCAACAAAAGCCGCATGCCACCGTAATTTTATGAAATTGTTACGATACTAAAAGTTGAACTGTATGCCCTGCGCCAATGGCAGGGTTGAACCATAATTAATGGTGTTGGTTTGCCTGCGCATATAAGCTTTCCATGCATCGCTGCCACTTTCGCGGCCACCGCCGGTTTCTTTTTCGCCGCCAAATGCACCGCTTATTTCAGCTCCGCTTGTGCCAATATTAACGTTTGCAATACCGCAGTCGCTGCCCGCCTGAGAAAGAAAAAGTTCAGATTCTCTTAGGTTCAGCGTCATGATGGCTGAAGACAAACCCTGCGGAACGCCGTTCTGCAATGCAATGGCTTCTTCTATGGTTTTGTATTTGATCAAATATAAAATAGGCGCAAATGTTTCGTGCTGAACAATAGCCAGGTCGTTCGTAACCTCGGCAATGCAGGGTTTTACATAACAGCCGCTTTCGAAACCTGCGCCATCCAGCACACCGCCTTCTACCACAAAATGGCCGCCCTGTTCTTTGCATTTGGCGATGGAATCGAGGTACATTTTTACAGCATCGGTATCAATCAACGGACCCACGTGATTTTTTGAATCCAGCGGATCGCCAATGCTTAATTGCTGGTAAGCCTTTACTAATTTCTCTTTGAAAGAATTGTACACAGATTCGTGAATGATCAATCTTCTTGTGCTGGTACAACGCTGACCGGCAGTACCCACCGCTCCAAACACTGCACCAATCAGCGACATATCTAAATCTGCGTGCTGCGAAATAATGATGGCATTATTTCCGCCTAATTCTAAAATTGATCTTCCTAACCTTGCAGCCACAGCGGCTGAAAGCGCTTTGCCCATTCTTGTAGAACCGGTTGCAGAAACCAAAGGAATCCTGGTATCATTTGAGATTAATTCCCCCACTTCGCGGTCGCCCTGTATTAAACAGCTTACACCTTCGGGCACATTATTTTTGGCAAAAACTTCTGCGATAATATTTTGACATGCAATGCCACACAAAGGGGTTTTTTCGCTTGGCTTCCAAATGCACACGTTGCCGCAAACCCATGCAAGGGCTGTGTTCCAGCTCCATACGGCTACCGGGAAATTAAAGGCTGAAATAATCCCCACGATACCCATTGGGTGCCACTGTTCGTACATACGGTGCAGCGGTCTTTCACTGTGCATGGTTAATCCATATAGCTGGCGGGAAAGGCCCACAGCGAAATCGCAGATGTCGATCATTTCCTGAACCTCGCCCAAACCTTCCTGCAGGCTTTTGCCCATTTCGTAGCTTACCAATTTGCCAAGGGGTTCTTTATAGTGGCGCAGGGCATCGCCAAATTGACGAACAATTTCGCCGCGCTTTGGTGCAGGCCACATGCGCCATTCTTTAAAAGCTTCACCCGCTTTTGCAATCATTTCTTCATAATTATTTCCATCGCCGCTTATTACACTGCCAATGAGTTTGCCATCAACAGGGGAGAAGGAGCCAACTTTTTTACCTGTGCTTTTTATCCATTGGCTGCCGGTAGAAACACCTTCGTTTTCTGCCTTAATACCTAATTGCTGTAAAAATTCCATATAACTTTTTTTAGAAGTGCAAAGATGAATTTAAAATGTAAGAATTACCGTTTACCGGTTTGCGAAGCGTAAGTGCTTTCAAAAATTTTATCTGCATTGGCAGCTTCAAAACCTTCGCGGCGGTGTTCGCGTTTTATTTCGGATGAGGGTAAGGATGAGTATTGAGGTAATACTTTTCTTTCTGCAAATTCCACATAAGAACCAGAGATGCGGTGTGCAATGCCATTCGCAAATGTTGCATCAATCATTTCTGCCACGGTTGAACTTTGCAGCAGGTTGCCATCGGCGCTTATTTTTATTTTACCACCTGAATCGTTCATGGTAAAACCATTGCGTTCAAGAAATTGATTGAAATCTGAAAGAGTATTGTATCCATCTTTCAGGTTATGAACGCTTACCGTAAAATGATTCAGGTAATAACGGTTGTAAATAACCCACGCTGCGTATTCAGTTTCTGCAGCTAATGCTTCGTAATCTTCCACAGTTGGAATGCTCCACAAACCGCTGTGCAGGAATGTATCTACAGCAGCTGCATCATCAAGATTAATACTGTCAACAGGATCGGCGGTAACTTCATCTGTATAAGCATGAATAATGCGTTGCGCATTTTCTGAAAGTTCTTTTACACGCAGTTCGCTGATAAATATTCGTGGGTATTGCGGTAATGGCGGTGCATACCAATAAGCATCTAATTTTTTAGCCGGAAAAAAATAATGATCCATTCTCCGGTAACCGTAATACAGGAATATTTTTTCCAGCGACTGAATGCCCAGGTGCGGCACACCAATAGTGCGGAAAGCTATATGGTCGTTTTCAATTTCGGCAACGTCTTTAATTACTTTTTCTTTTATCAATGCGTTTATTACAGCCGCCACATCGGGAACACGTTCTTTGTACCGCGTCATTAAGCCATTGAGTACTTTGTCTAATACAGCGTTTACCATCAATAAGATTTTATAATAAGTTGAATAATTTTTTTTAGCCAGGCTTAAGTATTTCAATTGATCATCGTTGCGTCGCACTCTTGTACGTTCGGATTATGATTGAGCTTGAGCTTGAGCGGGCAGTGGAGTTAGCTTGTGTTAAAAGAGAATTTAAGGCACATGCGAACACGTGCTTCTCAAAAAAGCCAGGTAAGAAAGCTGTATGTTCAGCAGAATATTCATTGAGGGCGCAAAGCTATCATTTTTTTGATTACTGAATGTTATGTGTACTGCTTCTTACCGTGAAAACCCCGGATGAAATTTTTTTCAGTGACAATTACCAGCAAAAACAGTAGTTTCATATTCTCTGCTTAATTCACTTATTTATAAATGTTTCAAATGAAAAAAATAATTTCTTTCTGCCTGCTTGTTTTTTTTGTAATGCTTTTTTCTTCCGCTAAGGTTGATTATAAAAAAGGATGGATATCCTTGTTTGATGGCAAATCGCTTAACGGCTGGAAAGTGGGTGACAATGCTTCTACTTTTTCGGTTGACAGCGGTATGATCATCGTGCATGGTGTAACAGCCCATTTGTTTTACGATGGAGATGTGCAGCAACATAATTTTAAAAACTTTGAATTTAAAGCCCAGGTTAAAACCATGCCCGGTGCTAATTCAGGAATTTACTTTCATACTGTTTTTCAGCAAAGCAGCTGGCCGGTTAAAGGCTACGAAGTGCAGGTAAATAATTCGCATACCGACTGGCGCAGAACGGGCAGCCTGTACGGTATCGAAGATGTAAAGGAAGTTTACGTAAAAGACAATGAATGGTTTACTGAGTATGTGAAAGTGGAGGGCAAAAGAGTGATCATTAAAATAAATGATAAAACCGTTGTGGATTATACAGAACCCGAAAATGTAAAAAGAGAAAAGGGCGATGAAGGACGTGTTATATCAAGCGGCACATTTGCTTTGCAGGGTCACGACCCAAAGAGTATTGTTTATTTTAAAAATATTATGGTAAAACCGCTGCCTGATTAGAAAGGTTTTTGCAATGAATGAACGTTGCCTGTGTTGGTATATTCGCTTCGGTAAAAGTTCAGTAAAGTATCAGAACGTACAAGAGTGCGACGCAACATGGCTTAATAGCAGCAATACTGTTTGGCTCATAATAATTTTAATTAATGCCCATGTTGAATAACTGAGACTAATATTACAAGCTGCTCAAAATTTCATCTAAAGTTTCTACTAACTGCCGTGCATTTTCCTTCGAGAAAACAACAGGAGGTTTTATTTTAAGAACATTGTATAAAGGGCCATCGGTACTGATGAGGAACCCACGGGCCTTCATTTTTTCAACTATCATATCTATTTCCGGAACGGCCGGCTCCAGTGTATTTTGGTCGCGAACCAGTTCAGCACCCACGAACAAACCATGCCCACGTACATCGCCAATAATCGGGTGTTTTTTCATTAAACCTTTTAAACCTTCGAGCAAATAATTGCCAACTTCAAGCGCATTCTTTTGCAGTTCTTCTTCGTGTATAACATTTAAAACAGCAAGCCCGGTGGCCATAGAAACAGGGTTGCCGCCGAATGTGTTAAAGTATTCCATGCCGTTGTTAAAGGCATCAGCAATTTCATTGGTTACTACTACAGCTGCGAGCGGATGGCCATTGCCAATAGGTTTACCGAGTACGACAATATCCGGTACTACCTCCTGTAATTGAAAGCCCCAGAATGCTGAACCAACGCGGCCAAAACCCACCTGCACTTCATCTGCAATGCAAATACCGCCTGCCGCTTTTACATAGCGGTAAACAGCAGCAAGGTAATTTGGCGGTAAAGGAATTTGCCCGCCAACACCAAGCAGGGTTTCGCAAACAAAAGCTGCAGGAGCTTTGTCTTGCAGCTTTAGCTCTTGAATGATTCGCTGCACATCAGCTGCATATTTTTCACCAGCTTCAGCATCATTATAGCGATATTCACCGCGATACAAATCAGGGTTCATGGCTTTATGTACGTATGGCTTTTTACCAAAGCCACCCCTGCCATCAAATTTATAAGGACTCATTTCAATGGCCACAGTTGAAGTACCATGATACGCATGGTCGAGCACAATAATATCCTCTTGTTTGGTAAAATGCCGGCTCATGCGAATGGCAAGGTCATTCGCTTCGCTGCCACTGTTGGTAAAATAACAAACAGAGAGACTTGATGGGAGTGTGGCTGTGATTGCTTTTGCAAACTGAACCATATTATCGTTCAGATACCTTGTATTGGTGTTGAGTGTGGCCATTTGTTTCTGCATGGCTTTTACAACTCCTGGATGGCAATGCCCCACATGGCTTACATTATTTACGCAATCAACAAAAGTGTTGCCTTTATCATCGTATAAATATTGCAAAGCCCCTTTAATAATTTTCAAATGTTTTTTATAGCTAATGCTTAAGTTACGGCCCACATGTTCTTTGCGTTCCTTTTCCAGCAGTGCATAATCGTCAGCTTCATTAATGATGGAAGAATAACCGCAGGCAACCCTAAATGCATTGTGTGCTTTTACGGGGTTTATTTCAATGAGTTGATAAAGCAATTCCCATGCAGGTTTTTCAGAAATAAAATGATGTTCATTATTGGTTTCGATGGCTGCATTGAAAGCGGATTGCGTTACACTGATGCAAAGCCTTGCTGCAATTAAATAATAAAGCAGCTCCAGTTCCTGTTCGGTTAAAGGGTATGCTGCATGATAACCTTTTACAATTAATGATGCAGCATGTAATGGGTTTGCCAGATTCATCATGGCGTAGGTGCATGCTACTGCAAGATTATTGATGAGCGCTGTGTACACCATATCGCTGAAATCAATAAGCCCGGATACTTTATCGCCCTGCACCAGTAGGTTTGTATCATTGGCATCGTGGTGCACGTAAGCATGACGAAGTGAAGAAAGAACCGGCAATACTTCTGTTTCAAACTGCAGTAAAAAATATCCTGCAATTCTTCTGCGTTCATGATTTTTAATGCAATGCAGTTTCCTGTTTGCATCTGCGGCATTGCTGATATCCCATACATAACGGCGGTGCATAGCAGGGTGCGAAAAATCTTTCAATGCTTTATCCATCCTGCCAAGGAAATGGCCAAAGTCAATATGTAATGCATCGGAACGTTGCTGCAGGTTTACCCAGAATTCACCCTCTAAAAAAGTAAGCAGGCGCAGGTAATATTTTTTTTCATCTATCATTAACTCCATCAAATCTTTCCCTTCCGTATTGGGCAGATATTTATAGAATTTATCTGCTACTTCAGTTTTAGAAAGATGGTTTAGTATTTTAACCTGTGCATCAAAAAAATCATAACTGTGTTCATCGCCTGCAATTTTGAAAATGTATTTCTTCCCGTCTTCAGCAGTGAGCAAATAATTAAATTCGTATTCACCGGTTAAAGCTTTTACAATTACAGTGAGCCCGTAATATTTTTTTACTAAATCAACTATTTGCTGTTCACTAAAATTCATGAGGAAATATTTGCCGGTAAAAGTATTTAAAAACGGCAAGCATTTTTTAAGGCTTAAATTAAGCGAAGAAAAAAACAAACAGTAAAGGCCTTTTTGAACCCGGCAGAAGTTTTTCATAGCATCACCTCTTGCGTCGCACACTTGTACGTTCGGTAATTTATTGGGCTTTTACCGCAGCGAAGACCGGGCGGGTCAATGCTGGTCACCGAACAGTATTCACAGAGCAGGGATGTGAAATAATATGCCTTTTTATAACCTCATTTTTAGTAAAGAAATGTATGAGGCTTTTCCCTGAAATTCAAGGCCGGCATCAATAATTTAAGATGTATTTACTTTTTCCTTAAATTTTAATGTTACCTTTTATCTTCCGTTTTATTGAATTTTATTCGTAACCTAAAATCAAACTACTATGGCAAAGAATGAACTCAAACAAACTACTCCCCGCCGCCATTTTTTAGGATCCCTTGCTACCGGTGCCGCGGCTTTTGGTATGGCAACGCTTGCAGCCCCCCTTCAACTTCAGGCTGAACCAGAGATTCGGGAAGATGATGTCTCTGATGCAGATGCCTGGTTTAACAAAATAAATGGAAAACACCGCATTGTGTTTGATGCTACGGGCCCACACGAAATGTTTCCCTTTGCATGGCCAAAAGTTTTTTTACTTACCAATGCAGCTACCGGTACCCCCGAAAAAGAAAACACTGTAGTGGTGGTATTACGGCACAATGCTATTCCCTATGCAATGGAAGACCGGCTCTGGGCGAAATATAAATTTGGAGAGGTATTTAAAATCGATGATCCGGCAACAAAAGCTGCTTCAGTCCGCAATGCTTTCTGGAAACCGAAACCAGGCGATTTTAAAGTGCCGGGTATTGGCGATGTAGCTATTGGTATTAATGAATTGCAGGATGTTGGGGTAATGTTTTGTGTATGCGATATGGCAATTACTGTATACAGCGCAGTAATGGCGCAGAACATGAACGGCGATGCGGCAGAAGTGAAGAAAGATTTTTTGGCAGGCGTATTGCCGGGCGTACAGGTTGTGCCCTCCGGTGTTTGGGCCGTGGGCCGTGCACAGGAACATAAATGCGCCTATTGTTTTGTAGGATAATAATGATGGTGAAAAAATAAAAGCAGGTGCTTTATTCGGTGCCTGCTTTTATTTTTTATTCAGCCTGCTCAAAAGAACGGGGAAGATTTTTTTTGAACCCGGCTTTAAATCTTTTTTCATCGTCCCTTGCGTCGCACTCTTGTACTTTCGTAATTTTATTGAACTTTCACCGCAGCGAAGACCGAAGCGGATTTACATATTGTTTAGCGATCCGTATTCGCGGCAAAACTTACTGCCAGGTCTTTATTCTGCTCATTTTTTACGAAGCCGTTCATGAATTTTTCTTCCTTCCCTGATAATTATTTCTATAATTTCTTCAATGTCTTTTTTTGAAGTCCTGAAATTTACTATGCAGCCCCTCAAGCAATACTTTTCACTAACAACTGCGTTTGATAAAAATACTTCGCCTCCTTTTTGCAGCTCGTTCAGCAACTGTTCATTCAATGAGTTTAAATATGTCTCTTTTGCTTCATTGTTTTGAGCATATTCTAAAGGAACATATCGCAAAGTAGTAATACTTAGGTTTTGTGTTATCGCTTCAAGTTCCGGATGCATAGCAGCTTTTTCAAAAAACAGTTTTGATATCTCAATATCATCACTGATCATTTCAACATAGCCTTTCTTTCCCACCTGCTGTAAAGCCATCCATACTTTTAATGCCCTGAATCCTCTTGAATTTTGAAAACCATATTCGTAATAATTAAGAGCAGGTTCTTCATCGTTATTACTAAAGTTATAATAAACGGGATGAGAGCTGTAAGTGTCTATAAGATGCTGAGGGTTTTTCACCAAAGTGCAACCCACTTCAAGCGGTGCGTAAAGCCATTTGTGAGGGTCCATTGCAATGGAATCAGCATCCAGGATACCTTCGAACAAATTTTTAAGTTCAGGAATTGCAGCTGCAGGAACGCCGTAAGCACCGTCTATATGAAACCATAAATCGTAAGTTTTGCAAATAGCAGCTATTGCAGAAAGGTTGTCTACAACCCCGGTGCTGACATCTCCCGCAGTTCCAACTACTAAAAAGGGTTTTTTCCCGTTTTTAATATCGTCTTTAATTGTCTGCAATAAAATTTCATTATTCATTTTATTGTATGCATCAGTTGGTATCCAGCGTATAGATTTGGAGCCGTGACCAAATAAAACAGCAGCCTTTTCAATCCAGGTGTGGGTTGTTTTTGGGCAATACAATACCATCTCACCGGGCGTATTTTTTAAGCCATCTTCTTTTAGGCTTTTTGGTGCTTTGGCGGTTCTTGCAGCTAAGAATGCAGTAAAATTTGCCATATTTCCGCCGCTTACTAATATTCCGCCATAAGTTGGGGGAACACCAATAAATTCAGCCAGCCATTTTACTGTCTGTTTTTCAATGGCTGTGGCCATTGGGCTTAAAATATTAGCACCAACATTCGGATTTACAGTTGCAGCTAATAAATCAGCGAGTGCACCAATTGGTGCAGGAGAAGAAGTGATATAACCTAAAAATTTGGGATGACCGTTAAGCAAAGAATGGTTAAGTAATAAGTCCGCAGTTTTAGAAAATAATGCTGAAACAGGCATGCCAAATTCGGGTAATAAAGCATCGCCTAAAATATTTTGTATTTGCCCGGGAGTTTCTCCGGTAGTAACAGGTTTTTTATCAATTGCATCAATGAAATCAGAAATGGTATCGATTAATTGATAACCAATTTTTTTGAATTCTTCTTTGGTTATTTCGATAGGTGTTTCGCGATACTTTTTCATAACGGCAATTCTTTTTATGAACTACAAATTTATAAATTACTCTCCGCCATTGTTAGTCGCTCAACAATATTACTTCGCTACAATCTACGCGGTGGTAAAAGCCCAATCTCCAATCCGAACGTACAAGAGTGCGAAGCAAGAATGCTTAATTTGTATTCAAATGCCCGGCCCCAAATGGTTTTAGTATTGCTCGCTGTCGTTGGGAAAATCTTTTTTCTTTACGTCGCTTATATAGTTTTGTACGGCACCCGTTACCTGCTCGTGCATGTTTAAATACTGGCGCAGAAAACGTGGTTTAAATTCAGTGTTTATGCCAAGCATATCGTGCATTACCAGCACCTGTCCATCGCAGTATTTTCCTGCGCCTATGCCGATAGTTGGTATGGTTAAACTTTCACTTACTTCTTTGGCAAGCGAGGCGGGAATTTTTTCCAGCACAATTCCAAAGCAACCTGCTTCCTGCAAAAGCAGCGCATCTTTTTTTAGTTTGGTGGCTTCTTCTTCTTCTTTGGCGCGAACATTATATGTGCCGAATTTATAAATACTCTGCGGCGTTAAACCAAGGTGCCCCATTACCGGAACACCAGCGGTTACAATGCTTTTAATGCTTTCAAGTACCTCTTCGCCGCCTTCGAGTTTTATAGCATGTGCACCGGTTTCTTTCATAATGCGGATGGCCGATGCCAGCGCTATTTTAGGGTTGCTCTGGTAAGAACCAAACGGCAAATCAACCACCACCAAACACCGGCTTACACCGCGTATTACTGAAGCCGCATGATAGATCATTTGATCGAGCGTAATGGGCAGCGTGGTTTCGTGGCCGGCCATTACATTGCTGGCACTGTCGCCCACAAGAATTACATCTATACCCGCATTGTCGAAAATACCCGCAAAGGAAAAATCGTAAGCCGTAAGCATGGAAATTTTTTCTCCATTGGCTTTCATTTTTGTAAGCGTAAGTGTGGTTACTTTCTTGATTTCTTTGGCTGCAGCAGACATCTGAATTAAGTTTGAAGGTTTTAGAAAAAGCTGGAGTATGGTTCTGCGTTAGAATAAAACATATCCAAATGTCGCGACAAAGATGGGGATTTTATAAATAGAAAGATTACCTGCAATTTTTTTGTGGCCGGGCAATAGAAATGCTGTGAGGCTTTTCTTGCGTCGCACTCTTGTACGTTCGGAATTTTATTGGGCTTTTACCGAAGTCTCCCAGCAACGGCGGCGTTGCGTCATGTGGCGAAATAAGTCGCAAATTTTTTTGCTGATTTTCAATTAGTTAGTATCGACTTATATAGAAGCGTAGATATAAGCGTGGGTGTTGCGTGGAGACACGCACCACGGCGGCGGATACTTTATTGGGCTTTTACTGAAGCGAAGATCGAAGCGAATTAATGTTGGCCGGGAGATGAGAAATAGAACAGGCGCTACTGTTTATTGAGAAATGAATTTTCGAATGAACCTTTTAATAAACTTGTCACCCATGTAATTTTGTACCCAGACTTGAATTTCGTTGCGTTAATTAAATATAAATTGTAGGTGCTGTCTTCATAAGTAAAATTTAAAAAACCTGTCAAACTATTGTCTAATTGACTTGGGCTTCCTTCAACAAATTGAAATTTTTGAAATTTTATCTCTGTCCATTTAATTCCCATTTGCTCACCTTTTTGGACAAGCGAGTTAAACTGTTCTTTATATTTAATTTCTCCGGAATCTGAGAATTTCTTTACGGCATCGTTGAACATTTTTTTCTTTTGCGCATTCTTAATTGAATTCCTTTTCAAAAAATCATTTATTGTTTCTTTGTAATCATTGCTATCAATCAATATTTTTTTATAGGTATCGAAACTTGTTGATTGAAATGCATTAATAAGTTTATGACCTAATTCATCAGGACTTAATATTTGTGCAGATGAATTAAAAAATAAAATGAAAGTCAATTGTAAAATAAAAATAAATCTATAAGTCATTTTTTTCAGATTCATTGTTGAGTATGCTTATTTTGCTTCCTTTTGTACAAGTGTGCGACGCAAGGAACGATCAATAGAATTCCTACAGCCCGGTCAATAATGACTTTTGTATTTACTTCTTTATAATGTCCTCATAAAGGCTTTGAATTAAACCATCGGCCAAACCAATTTTGGGTACATATATTTCGTCTATACCGGCCCAGCGCATTACGTTGATGTAGATCTGCAGTGCCGGAACAATAACATCGGCACGGTCTTCACGCATTTTGTAAACGCGTATGCGTTCTTCGAGTGTAAAGCCGGAAAATTCTTTGTAATAATCTTTTAATAAATCGAGTGAAAGCGGTTTGCCGTCTTTCTTTTTGCTGAGCGAAAATATTTTATTGATGTTGCCGCCGGTACCAATGGCAATGGTGGGCAGTTTACTTTTGGTATTGGTTTTAAGATAGTCACGCATTTCGTTCCAGTGCGGTTCGTCAACCATGTTTTTTAGCAGGCGGATGGTACCGATATTGAACGATTTTTTATAACGCAGTTTGCCCTCTGCAAAATAGGTGAGTTCTGTACTTCCGCCGCCCACATCAATGTATAAATAGGAGTGTTCTTTATCGAGATTTTCGGCGATATGGTTTTCGTACACATACGCAGCTTCTTCATCGCCGCTGATAATACTGATGCTGATGCCTGTTTCTAATTTTACTTTTCTAAGCACATCGGCACTGTTGCGTGCATCCCGCATGGCACTGGTGGCACAGGCTTTAAAATTAGTAACACCGTATACATTCAGCAGGTGGCCATAAGCCTTCATGGTTTGGATGATCATGCCCAGCCTTGGTTTACTGATCTCACCTTTTTCAAAAACATCGAAACCCAAACGCAATGGTACACGTACTAAATTAAGTTTGGTAAACAGGGGTTTTCCATCGGTTTGCTCTGTAACTTCTGTTATAAGTAAACGCGCCGCATTACTGCCAATATCAATTGCTGCTAACTTCACCGGTATCCTGCATTTTGTTGTGTAAGTAATGATACGTTTCTATCTGCGAACGTATTTTCTTTTTACCGGTGGAAGGTACATAGTTATTTGATAGTGCGTTATCGAGTATGCGGGCCTTTACATTATCTCTTAACTGAATGTGGATAATATCTTTCAGTTCCTGCCTTATGCCTGCATCTGTAACGGGAATGGCAGCTTCTACACGGTGGTCTAAGTTGCGTATCATCCAGTCTGCTGAAGAAATATAGATTTTCTCTTTTCCATGGTTGTGAAATATCAATACCCGTGCATGCTCCAGGTATTCATCTACAATGCTGATGGCATGCATGCGGTGTTTCAATTTTTTCTGCTCCGTCATGGCACCGAATATGCCGCGTACGATCAGCTTAATATCTACACCTGCTTCAGCAGCATCGTAGAGTTTGTTAATAAGCTGTATATCGCTGAGCGAATTAACCTTGGCAATAATCGAAGCAGGTTTTTTTGACTTTGCATTTTTTATTTCAAGGTTAATATGCTGTACTATTTTCTTGCGCATATCTGTTGGGCATACCATTAATGTTTTGCAGGCTTTAAGGTGCTGCTGCCCGTGTTTGGGATCTTCAATAAACCGGAAGATGCGGTTAATATCCGCCATCACATTCCTGTTGCTGGTAAGCAGGCAATGATCGCCGTAAACCCTGGCTGTTCTTTCGTTAAGGTTGCCGGTACTAACAAAGCCATACTGTATTATTTTTTTGCCACTGCGTTTTTTAATTACGCAGAGCTTTGCATGCACTTTCATATTGGGCAGGCCAAGCAACACTTTTACGCCATCTTCTTCCAGCCTTTCTTTCCATTCAAGGTTATTTTCCTCGTCAAACCTTGCACGCAGCTCAAGCATTACCACTACTTCCTTTCCGTTTCTTACCGCGTTGACCAATGCGTTCACCACCTTAGAATTTGGTGCCAAACGGTAAGCGGTAATTTTAATGGTAGTAACTTCCGGGTCTATGGCGGCTTCGCGTAAAAGGTCGATTACAGAATTAAAAGAGTGGTAAGGAAAATGCAGCATTACATCTTTCTCTGTAATTACATCTGTAACCCTTAATGAGCGCTGCAGAGCAGGATGCGTAAAGGCTGCACGCCTTGTATTTTTTGTAGTGAAAACATCAGGAAAATCCATAAAATGCCTGAAGTTATGTATGCGTCCACCGGGAATAATATTGTCTTTACGGCTAAGGTTCAGGCGCTTCATTAAGTATTCGAGCAGGCCTGCATCCATTTCTTTATCATACACAAAACGAACAGCTTTTCCTTTGCGGCGGTTCTTTAAACCGCTTTCAATTTTTTCTACAAAAGAAGTGGTAATGTCATTGTCAATATCAAGTTCTGCATCTTTGGTAACCTTGCAAACATGGGCGCTGAAATGA
Source organism: Chitinophagaceae bacterium (assembly GCA_025351145.1). GTDB lineage: Bacteria > Bacteroidota > Bacteroidia > Chitinophagales > Chitinophagaceae > Limnovirga. The sequence continues at coordinate 2,348 of JANXWM010000025.1, read as the reverse complement.
TCGTAACCAAAATAAGAAAATATATACGGCAGGTTATAGCGTATTACATCTTCCAGTAAAATAATATAATGCTCCTCTTTATTAGAAGGCAGTTGTACAAAGCGGCCCACAATTTTGCTGGGCACTTCTATCAGTGAATATTTGTGGTCGTATGCCGAATCTTTCTTGTGCATTACTACACCAAGGTATATGCTCTTCTCCCGCATGTATGGCAGTTGCTGCAAGCTTTCGATCATGAGCGGAATAATATTAGACCGCACTTCTTCATCAAAGAATTTTTTTACAAAAACCTTTTGATCTTTGGTAAGGTGCTTTTCATCAACCAGGTAAATTTTTTCTTTTTTCAGTTCCTCCAGTATGCCCTGCCATATACGGTTAAACTCGCCCTGCTGCTGCAGTACAATTGTCTGTATCTGGTCCAGTATCTGTTGTGGTTTTTCTTCCAGGTGCATGTTAGCTTTTTTGCCGCCAAGCTCAATCATACGGCGCAGTGTAGCCACACGAACACGAAAAAATTCATCCATGTTATTGCTGAAAATACCCAGGAAACGTATCCTTTCTTTCAATGGTACGGTAGGGTCGTTTGCCTCCTGTAAAACCCTTGCATTAAAACTTAACCAGCTTATATCTCTCGGAATTAAATTTTTCATAAAAGCCTTGCATCTGTTTGCGTCAAAAATAAGTAAGCAATTTGTGAGTGCATATTAAGTTTAAAGATAGCCCAAAATAAACAGCCATTTTTTTGGCCGGGCTTAATTAATTCGATTAAACTTTCGTTGCGTCGCACACTTGTACAGTTGAATTATATATTGAGCTTTACCGAAGCGAAGATTGAAGCGGATTTGATATTTTACAAGTAATTGCAAATGGCAGTATTGCAAAAAAAAAGCAAAAGTTGTTAAGCATGCGGAGCGGGTACTTTACGCGGCATAATCTTTTGCAGCCATAGCTGCACTAACGTTCGAGGCTTGCCGCAGGGCTGGTATTTTATAACTGTCCGCCGGCAACTGAAGCCGATTGAAAAACTGATGTTGAAGTTAACAACTAAAAGCCAAATAGAATTAGGTCAAGCCCGATATTAGCTGATAGTATTACAACAGCCGATTGCTATTCCCTCCGTCAGCCTTGCGGCAAACTTTTAGCTGCAGGAATTTGGACTTCAAGGACTTAATTTAATAAAAGCTAAATTCAGATTTTTCAATTAGTTTATTTAAGCCGTATCGTTTAGTAATATCTGTAACCAACTCAAAAAACCACTTCGGTGAATAAGGGCTCAAAACAATTTTATCAATAAGTTTTTCTAAATCAACTTTTATGTAAACTCCCTCTTCAACATCTTCCTTTGTCCAGTCGTATTGCCAATTTTCCGCTTTTTCAGTTAGTGAATAAAGCAATCTGATTTCATCTTCATAATTGTAAGCCTTTTGCTTAAATAGAAAAGGATAATTGCTATTGCCATATGGCAAAGTTGTCTCTTTATAAAGTTTATACTGAACTTCGCTCATGCCCAAGGCTTGCTCCGTATTTTGAAAGGCGGCGATTAATTTCGGTACAGACGATTGAATCATAATTCCTTTACTAAAATCTGAATATATTTTCCATAGGGCGGCAGATTCGCCATTGCTGATGTTCCAACAATCAATACAATGTAAGCTTCGTAACTGTTTTTCAAATGTCTCCATGTATTTTTCCTCTTCCCGTATTTTGGCATCATCCCAGTTGGTTTGAAGCCGACCTGAATTTTGCATTTGCTCTACTTCCCGTACTCGTTCTTCAAAATTTGTTTGATAGGATGTACCTTCAAATTTATCTTCCAATTTGTCTACTCTGCAAAAAAACAATGATTGCTTAAATAACATAGAGACGAACTTAGTCATGTCCATATACTTGGAAAGGTTGTACTCCTGTTTGGGATAAAAAACTGGTGCATTTGGTGGGTCTGGTGATAATATCGGCATAAAGAATTGTTTGCCAAATTTACTAATTCGTCAATTGAGGTTAGTCTTTGATTATAAGGGTGTTTGACTTTCTTGCAGCTAACAATCAGGTATTTGTGTCAGTTGGGGCGGCGTCATCCGTCGCCCCCCGGCGACTGTTGCTGGATAAAGATATAAAACTGATGTGATATTGCGTAGCCAAATTTATAACGTCGGGCCCGGACAAAAGCTGAACAGTATTACTGCAGTTGACTGACGCTTTGCGTCGCGCCCAATAGCACAAATACTTTTGTGTGTGTCCAGGGAAGCTGCCATTGTGATGAGAGCAGGTCTCTCGATGGGAGAAGCAGAGCAACCCTCACCATCAAACCGGTTGTATGCTGCGTTGTTCGCAAGAACAGGGTAGTGAAC
>JANXWM010000248.1 GCA_025351145.1 Chitinophagaceae bacterium | reverse complement strand
AGTTCCAACGGAAGGCTGCTTACGGTTAACTCTGTACCGTCGGTTAATATCACGGCACGCTCGATTACATTTTTAAGTTCACGTATATTCCCCTTCCATTCGTGCTGCTGTAAATGAGCAAGAAAATCATCACTCATACGATCGATGCGTGTATTGGTTTTTAATGCAAACATTTTCATGAAATGCTCTGCCAGTAATGGGATGTCTTTTTTCCTGTCTCTCAACGCAGGCAACTGTATGGTGAAAACGTTAATGCGGTAAAACAGGTCTTCTCTGAATCTGCCATATTTTACTTCCTGCTGCAGGTCGCGGTTGGTGGCAGCAATAATTCTTACATCTACTTTGGTGGGTTTGGTATCGCCAACTTTTATAAATTCACCTGCTTCCAAAACGCGCAATAATTTACTTTGAAGATCGATATGCATCTCTCCTATTTCATCTAAAAACAAAGTGCCTGAGGTAGCTTCTTCAATTAAACCATTTTTATCTTTTGCCGCACCAGTAAAAGCCCCCGCCTTATGACCAAATATTTCGCTCTCCAAAAGGTCTTTGCCAAATGCGCTGCAATTGAGCGCCATAAAGGGTTTGCCTGCTCTTTTACTGCTGTTGTGTATGGCTTGTGCAAACACTTCTTTACCTGTACCTGTTTCGCCCAGTAACAAAACCGTGGCATCTGTTGGTGCTACTTTTTTTGCAAAGGCAACGGCTTCTGTAATTAGAGCAGCGCTCCCGAGCACACTCTCAAAACCGTAACGTTTACCAACCTGCTGTTCTAATTTTTCAACGCGTTTTTGAAGCTGCACTTTTTCAAATGCGCGGTTAAGCAGTGGAATAATTTTATCGTTATCGTCGCCCTTTGTAATATAGTCGAAAGCCCCGTTTTTCATGGCCATTACGCCATCGGGGATATTGCCATAAGCTGTCAAAAGAATAATTTCAAGAGCGGTATTTTTTGGTTTTATTTCTTTTATAAAATCAACACCATTGCCATCGGGGAGTTTTACATCGCAGAGCAACACATCTATATTTTCTTTCTGCAGTATTTTTCTGCCTGCTTTTAAATTTGGTGCAGTTAAAACAGTAAAATCTTCCAATGTGATAATGCGGCTCAGCAGGCTGCTTATTTTTTCTTCATCGTCTATTATTAAAACAGTTCCTTTGCTCATGCTGTAAAGATACCCCTAACACCTAAAGAGGAAACTCCCGGCAGCGTAAATTTTTTTGTACCCGCTTTCGTTGCCAATGGTTATGGTGTACAAGTGTGCGACGCAAGGGACGATGAGCCGGATTAGTTCTGCCCGGTACAAAAAAATTATTTAGCTCCCAGAAAATCCCTGAACCAGTAACCTGAATTTTTTATGGTGCGCAGTTGTGTTTTAAAGTCAACATGTATTAAGCCAAAGCGTGCACGGTAACCTTCGGCCCACTCAAAATTGTCCATCAGTGTCCAGGCGAAATAACCTTTTACGTTCATGCCTTCGTGCTTTGCTTTAAGCAATGAGTGCAAATAATCTTTGTGATATTGTATCCGCTGCTCATCGTTTACAATTCCATTCTGCGGTTTATCTTTAAAGGCCGCACCACTTTCTGTGATAATGATTTCTTTTACGCTTCCATAAAGCCAGAAACGTTTGATGATTCGGTAAAAACTATCCGCATTCACTTCCCAGCCCATCGCTGTGTAAGGAACTTTTCTCGATGCAGCTTTTACTTCTGATGCCTGCACAAAAGGTATCAGCGGATTGTATTTTACTACTACCGGAAAATAATTCTGCAGGCCAATGAAATCGAAATTAAAATGCATACGGTCAATATATTTCCATGCATGGTTATGCATCTCTAATTTCTCCAAAAACTTAAACTCATCCCTCGGGTAACCCCGGCCCAATGCAGGTTCTATAAATAAACGGTTGAGCAAAATATCAACGCGGTTGGCTGCCTGCCTGTCTTCAGGCTTATCTGAAAAAGGTATAACCTCACTGCAGGAAAAAGCGGTACCAATATGTGCTTTGTGTACGCACTGCCTTACCATTCTTGCAGCTTCGGCTGTGGCCATTACCGCATGGTGTATGGCCGGCAAAACATTATTTAAACCTGTTCTTCCGGGGGCATGTTTGCCCAGCATATAACCCAGTGAAGTAAAGCCCGCAGGCTCATTCATAATGATCCAGTTCTTTACTGCCGGTCCATATTCTTCAGCGCAAATTTTGGCAAATGCAGCAAACCATTTTATGATATTATGGTTCGTCCAGCCGCCCTCTTTTTCCAACGCATAAGGCAGGTCCCAGTGATAAAGCGTAACGAACGGAACCATCTCTAACTTTAAACATTCTTCAATGAGCTTATGATAAAATGCTACACCTTCTTTATTTATTTTACCGGTTCCATCAGGTAAAATCCTTGACCATGAAATAGAGAACCGAAAAGCTGTAAAACCCAAAGCCTTTGCAAGCAACAGATCATCCTTATAACGGTAATAAAAATCGCAGGCCACTGAAGGCTTACCCCCCTCTTTTATTTTCCCCTGCCTGCGTGCAAATGCATCCCAGATAGATAAGCCTCGACCATCTGCATTGTAAGCGCCTTCGTTCTGCTGCGCGGCAATTGCTACGCCCCACAGAAAATCTTCGCCAAAGGCTTTTGCATTAAAAGTGTTTTTTGAGAATACTGCCATGTAAGGCAAAGCTGCAATGAAAGCGTATTAAATCAATGTTAAGCTATTATTACCTGTTGGTTATACTGGAGTATTTATTAGCCAAACAGAAGAACATAAATGAAACTTTCGTTGCGTCGCACACTTGTACTGCATAATAGGTGTGAGCTGCAGGCTGCCCTTTCAAATCAACTTTTCGCTTATATCTACGCTTAGGTAAAAGAGGCATTATACCACAAAAGTACAAGAGTGCGACGCAACTAAAGTTCAATAGATATTCTTCTGTTTGGCCCATAAAAAAACCCGCCCTGTAAAACAAAGCGGGATAAAATTATTTTAAGCTATATTATTTTTTGCTGCTGTCCGGTATAGTTAAAGGAACTGAATTGGCAGGTGCAGTTTGCGTAGGTGCTGGTGCCGTATTGCTGCCGCCTGTATTAAGGTTTTGTATTACATCAGAACCGGGTGCTTTTGTAGCTGTGCTGAAAAATAAACTGGATGTGATGCACAATACAGCTACGATACCTACAAACAGCCATGTGCCTTTTTCCAGCACATCGTTGGTTTGTTTAACGCCCATTACCTGGTTGCCAAAGCCGCCAAAACTACCGGATAAACCGCCGCCTTTTGGGTTTTGTATCAATACGATTAAACCTAATAACGCACTTGCAATTATAATTAGAATAAGAAAAAGAATAGTCATGTTATTTAGCTTTTAATTCCTGAATTCGGGTGGCAAAGTAAGTGGATTTAGCTGGATACAAAAAACTTAATTTTCGATAAAGTTGTATGGCCTTGTCTGTTTTACCCTGTTTTGCAAGTACACGGGCCATTGTTTCTGTAATTACATCTTTTGTTTCGTTGCTGGTTTGGGCAATGGCTTCTATTATCCGCTCTGTTTCTGCATCGGTGCCAAGATCGGTTGGCTGTTCATTAACGCGTTTCATTTGCTTTAGCCATTCAGTAAAACTTTTTACTTTCTGGCCAAGCAGGTCCGGCGCTTGCTGGCCAGCGATAAACTTTATACCCTGCGAGGCGAAATAGTCTATCGTATGAAATGGGTTGCGCTTTTCAATAACTTCCTCATTATCCAGGACTGGCTTTTTAAATTCA
>JANXWM010000726.1 GCA_025351145.1 Chitinophagaceae bacterium | reverse complement strand
TAGCTGTAAATGTTTAGGGATCGTTTATTCGCATTGCTCAATTATATTCTAAAGTACAAGAGTGCGACGCAAGAAAAGCTTCATAGATATGCTATAAGCCGGGTACAAAAGCTTACTCTACAATAATTACATTTTCTTCTTTTAACAGCGGCAAATTTTTAAACCGAAGTACAATATTTGCTACCACAACTACATCACGCTGGCAGTATTCTACTATGCGCGGCAGGTTCTTTTCTTTATAGTATACATGCTGAACCATACTGCCGTCAATATCTGTTTTTGAAGTAGGTATTCCCAAAACATTTGCTAATAAGTTAAGGGATATATAATTTTTATAATCGCCAAATTTCCACCACTGCAGAGTATCTACCATTTTTACATCCCATGGCTTGGCACCATGTAAATGCAGGTATGCAGGAAGCTGCATTTGATTAATAAGCATCCTCCTGCATATATAGGGAATATCAAATTCACGTATATTATGACCCGCAAATTCAAAGTTTTTATTATGTTTATGAAGTTTTTCAATAAGGTCTGCAAAGGATTGTAAAATTACTTTTTCATTATGTCCGTAAATGCTCTTCACCCTTAGCGTTAGCTCTTTGTTTTCATTGAGGATTAAATAGCCGGTACTGATGCAAATGATTTTGCCAAACTCGGCTAATATGCCTGCTTTCTGCAGATAGCTTTCTTCGGGTGTAACAGTTTCTGGCACGGTTTTGGAAATCTTGTCGAACCAAAGGCTCTTCCATAACTCTGGTAATTGTTCATGATCTTGAAATTGAGGTACCGTTTCAATATCAATCATTAACAGATCGTAAATTGAGTTGCCGTTGCTAACCGTATTTATTTGCATACATCTAAAAAATAATAATCATGAGTTATACGAATTATCCTTCTACCGGAAGTGCTCCTCAACCAGAAGCACCTAAAGACAGCCGTAAACTGATTTACGGAATTTTGATTGCCGCATTACTAGGCACATGGGGTTACATCGTTTACGACAAAAGTAAATCTACTGAAACCATCACACAATTGCAAACGCAATATTCTAATGTTGATTCTGCGCGTAATATAGTTCAGCAGGAATATAACGAAGCCCTTGCCAGGATGGATTCGCTAACTGGAACCAACACACAACTGCAGGGCCAGTTAGGGGAACGCAAAGCTGAAATTGACAAGATCAAATCACAAATTAAAGAGGAACTGGCTAAGAAAAATTCAGATCTTTCAAAGACAAGAAATATGATTGGTCAATTGAACGGTAAGATTAATGATTTGCTTACGCAAATTGAGCAGTTAAAAGCCGAGAATCAGCAGCTAACAACGACTAATCAGCAGATCACTACAGAAAGGGATACAATTTCATCTCAGAAAAAAGTGGTAGAACAAACATTGGCAACTACCCAGGTAGAAAAAGCACACGTTGAAGATGTTGCATCTACACTCCATGCATCCAATATTAACATTACAGGTATTGATGTAAAAGGAAGCGGCAAAGAAAAATCAACCACAACAGCAAAACGTGTTGATGTTTTCAGGGTATCGTTTGACCTTGATGAAAACCGGATTGCACCAAGTGGAAGCAAGGAACTTTATGTATGTGTTTACAGCCCGGATGGTAAACCCATCACCATACCTTCTAACGGAAGCGGAACATTTCAAACAAGAGATGATGGTGGCAAAGTATTTACAAATAAAGTAGACATTAATTACGAGCAGGGCAAACGTACGCCGGTAAGTTTCGACTGGAAGCCAGAAGGGGGCAAATATCAAACCGGCGATTACAAGATTGAAATTTACCAAAATGGTTATAAGATTGGCGAAGGCACAAAGTCTTTAAAGAAAGGTGGCTTATTCGGATAGTTTAAACCGGCATTTATATAAAAGTGATTATCTATGAAAAACAAAAACCCGCAGTATTGCGGGTTTTGTTTTTTTACACACAAACATTTTCTACTTTAGAAGCATGATTCAACAATGGCTCAACGGCAAAACACTTTTATTTATCATCGCAGTAAGTATTGTTACAGGCACTATTTTTTATTCAAGGTACCTGTCGGAGAAAATTGCGAACGATGAAAAAAAGAAAGTTGAGATATGGGTTGAAGCTCAAAAAACAATATTAACAGAAACAACAAATGCAAGCTTTAACCTTGCTGCGAAAATTTCATCAGAAAATAAAGACATCCCTATTATTGAAACCGACGAGAACGACAGGATTAATCCAACCAACTGCGTAAACCTTGATTCTGCAAGAATAATAAACGACAGTAACTACCTTAAAGATAAACTCTCAGAGTTTAAAAAGCAGCACGAACCTATTCCGTTACCCATTCGTATAGACGATAAAACAATTGTGCTTAACAAGTATTATTATGGTGAAAGTTTACTGCAGCAGGAAGTTCGGTATTACCCCATTGTACAATTAATCATTGTAGGCCTGTTTATTATCATTACTGTTATAGCACAACGAACCGCTTATGTAAGCACACAAAATCAGTTGTGGGCGGGTATGGCCAAAGAAACAGCTCACCAGTTAGGCACACCGGTATCAAGTCTTAAAGGTTGGGTGGAGGTTTTAAGAGATATTCCCGGCAACGAACAAATTGTTACAGAAATAGAAAAAGATATAAATAGGCTTGAACTCATTACCGATCGGTTTGGAAAAATAGGCAGCCAGCCAAGCCTTGAAGAAAAAAACATTATTGAGCAGATTACCTATATGGTAGATTATATAAAAAAGCGGGCCGGTGCCAAAGTTGATTTTATAATTGACGCTCAAAATGAAAAGGATATACCCGCCATGATATCGCCGCCACTCTTCGATTGGGTTATAGAAAATCTATTGAAAAATGCACTCGATGCCATGGAAGGGCACGGAAGTATTACCATTAAAATCCGCGATACTGCATCGCAGGTATTAATCGAAGTAGAAGATACCGGCAAAGGCATATCCAAAGCAAACATGCAAAAAGTTTTTAACCCTGGTTTTACCACGAAGAAAAGGGGTTGGGGGCTTGGCCTTACACTTACCAAAAGAATTATTGAGCAATACCACAAAGGTTCTATTTACATAAAATCAACCGAACTGGGCAAAGGCACCACTTTCAGGATCGAATTAAATAAAGGCTAAACCACGGTCTTCATCAAACAAAATAATTTTACAGGTTTTCAATTTATCAACGCTTCAACATTTCAATGAAACCTATACATTTGCATTCCCAAAGATGCGGAGGTGGCGAAATTGGTAGACGCACTACTTTGAGGTGGTAGCGCCGTAACTGGTGTGGGAGTTCGAATCTCCTCTTCCGCACAAACCTTCTTAAATATTTTAAGGAGGTTTTTTTATTTACCCGGCTGAAGAATTACTATGAAACTGCTCTTGCGTCGCACTCTTGTACATTCATAACATGAGACCGTTGCAAAATAAAGCCTTAAAAAATTCTATAGATTTTTGGCAATTAAGGCCATTTTTGCCCCTCTCATTTGCTTTGCAGGGGGTTAATTGTTTTTTTCTTTTTATTGACTGTTCATTTTGTGAAGTATTTACGTTTCAATTTTGGGTTTTATCTGTTTTATTTACTTTATTGTTAAGGCATTTTTGGCCACAATGCCCGGCGACCTGTATAAGTTGTAT
>JANXWM010000707.1 GCA_025351145.1 Chitinophagaceae bacterium | reverse complement strand
AACATTTACAGTATTAACCATTACCAATTATGACAATTACAGCGCTACCGCCAAAACATACGATAACAGCAATAACAGCAAGTTAGACCAGGGCACCAATACATATGCCGAAACTTTACCCACACAGGCAAGCGGGCAGGTAAAAGGCATGGTAACGAGTACCAAAGTAAGGGTAATAGAAAATGCTGCTGACCTTACACAGGGGGCATGGCTTGAAACTGCCAGTTTTTATGATGATAAAGGCAGGCTGGTACAGATAATTGCCGGTAACTATAAAGGCGGAACAGATGTGGTAACCAGCCGCTACAATTTTATTAATAGAATTATTTGCAGTTACCTGGTTCATAACAATGCATCTGGCAATACCAGCAACCTGCGTGTTAAAACAAATATGGATTATGATGTTGCTGGTAGATTAAAAACCATCACGAAACAGCTTAATGATGATGTCAGTACGAAAAGGCTTATCAGCAGGTTTGACTATGATGCAACGGGACAGATGAAGCGTAAACAAGTGGGACAAAAGACTGCTGCTGATAATACAGCGATGGAAGACCAGAGCTATGCTTATAATATCCGTGGTTGGTTAAAAGGGATCAACTGGAGTTATGGCAGTACACCCACCGGATCGCAGGTGAATATTCAGAACAGTAAATGGTTTGGGATGGATCTGAGCTATGACTGGGGTTTTAGCAATAACCAGTACAATGGCAATATTGGCGGTTCCCGTTGGGTAAGCGGTGGTGATGGAAAGGAAAGGGCTTATGGCTATGGCTATGATGCAGCCAACCGTTTATTAAAAGCAGATTTTAAACAAAACTTCGGGAGTGGCGGCAGCCCCAACTGGGCAAATACTGATCCCGGTAATACAGGGTTTACGATTGATTTTAGCGTAAAGATGGGTGATGGGAGTTCTGCAACATCTGCCTATGATGAGAACGGCAATATTAAACAGATGCAGCAATGGGGATTGCTGCTGAATGCCAGTCCGCAGATTGACAACCTGAACTATACTTATCAAAACAGCGGTGCAGGCAATAAGCTGAGAGCAGTTACCGATGCAATGGGTACAACAGATAACCATGCCGGGGATTTTACCGATAAGAATACTACGGCAGACGATTATGGTTATGACCAGAATGGCAATATGATTACTGACCTGAACAAAAGGCTGAACGGTAATACCGGTATTGACCAGGCAACCGGAGGAGCAATTACATACAATTATCTTAACCTGCCCTGGCAGATCACCGTAAAAAATGATGATGGGTCGGCTAAAGGAAGCATCACTTATATTTATGATGCTGCAGGTAACAAATTAGAAAAGCGGGTGAATGAACTGGCTGCTTCAGCCAATGGCAATACACCCAAACAAACCAATACAGCCTATCTTGGCAGTTTTGTATATGAGAACAGTGTATTACAGTTTTTTGGGCATGAGGAAGGCAGGGTGCGCCCTAAATTTTCTGTAATAAGCGGTCAGCCTGCAACAGCTTTTGTGTATGATTATTTTCTGAAAGACCACTTAGGCAATACAAGGGTGGTACTGACAGACGAACAGCAGACAGATGCATACCAGGTTGCGTCTTTAGAAGCAACACCTTTGCCAACAGAGAAACTCTATTATGATGGCTTAGATAACGGAAGGGTAAATAAAAGTACTGTTACCGGTTACCCGACAGATACCTATACAAATCCCAATGATTTTATACAACAGCTTAGCGGTGCCACCGGAGGGAATAAAACCGGGTCAAGCATACTGCTGAAAGTAATGGCAGGGGATAAAGTGAATGTACGGGTAAACAGTTGGTACAAACTGAACGGGGTAACACCGGCAGGTAATACAAGCCCGTTAACTGATATCATAAATGCCTTAATCAACAGTGTGCCCGAAGTAAGCGGTAATAAGATATTGCAGCCGCAGATTACAGGTACGGTGCTTAATCCAAGTGTTACCAGTTTTTTAGCCAATCGTGATGCCAATACAAATACCAGCAAACCTAAAGCCTATATCAATATTGTTCTGCTGGATGAACAGTTGAACCCGGTACTTACCAATGATGGCAATAACAGCTATTTTGAACAGGTGGGTGGAGATAACATTTTTACAACACATAATATTACCGGTAGGCCGATAACCCGGAGCGGATATTTGTATATTTACGTGAGCAATGAAACGCAGAATGTAAATGTGTTCTTTGATAATTTGCAGGTGACCCAGGTAAGGGGGCCGCTGCTGGAAACCACGGATTATTATCCGTTCGGGCTTACAATGGCGGGGATTAGTTCTAAGGCGGCCGGGAAACTACAAAATAAAACCCTTTATAACGGTAAGGAAAAACAAAGCAATGAGTTTAGTGATGGAAGTGGTTTAGAGACCTATGATTATGGTGCAAGGTTGTATGATCCGCAGATAGGGAGGTGGAATGTGATTGATGCGATGGCTGAAAAGTTTTATCCGGCATCTCCATATGCATATGTTGTTAATAATCCAATAACATTAAATGATCCTTCTGGTCAAGATTGGAGCATAACACTGACTGTTGAAAATGGTGTTTTTAATTTTCATATAAAATTTACCGGTGCTGTTGTTGATAAAACAAGTGATCAAAAGGGGCAGGCTGATGATGTTGCAAAAGCAATCAAAAGCCAATTTGAATCACTTTTTAATGAGAATCAGTCGAATAATAAAGACGGAGGCTTTACTGTACATGCTACAGCCGAAATTAGAGCGGTTAAGTCAATAGATGATGTTCAAGATAATGAAACTATATTTAAAATTGTAGATAGGAATGATCCCGATGTGAATTCTAAGGATGAAAATGGTACTCAAAAGCCAGTAGCAGGACAAGCATTAAATGGCAAAGAAATTGCCATTAACGAGGGTTATATAAAAGATATAACAGGAAGCGGTAACAATAAAACTCTGACTCATGAAATAGGCCATACGGGCGGACTAAGACACCCTGAAGATAACCAGGGTTTTTGGGGTCGGTTTTTTGTTGCCCCAGATCAGAATTTGACAAGGGCTTGCGGAAATTTTATGTTTGCAGGTGGCAGAACCGGTGACAATTTAAATAAAAATCCTACTGGCCCTACAAAAAACCAGTTGATAAGAATTTATAACCTTTTTACTTCTAAAAAACTGAATACTGGTAAAAATAACCCTGTAGATGAATTTTAATTAAAGTATGAAATATTTTTGGACTATATTGAGTTTAAGTCTTCTTATTTTCGAAATGAGTTGTAATAAAAAAACGAATTATGTGAAGAAGAACATTTCGTTGGCCGGATATGAACGAGCGGAAACAGATACAAGCAATGGATATATAGAACTTACAATGTTAAATATTTATCCTGCAGAGCACAGTTGCAATGATAGTGAAGTTTATGCAAACTTATTCATTGCTAAACAGTTAAATGGTAATGTAATTTATGTGTTCGAGCCTTGTAGTAAGGTGGACAATTATCTTTTTGATACTACTGGAAGATATGTGCCTATAATTGACACACAACAGATATTGCATAGTCAGCTAAAGAAGGTTATTGTTTATGTACCGAAAGACTTCAGTATGCCAAAAGGAGTAAAATATTTGGTTTCTAAAGTCACGGACATTAGTGAAAAATAACTGCTGATGGTATTCCATTCACACCAAGTATGTAGGGCTGGTGTTGTGTAGAGTCCTTGCTGTGCCTTGATTACTGAAACCATGCAGGTTATTATTAAAATGTTGCCAGAATTACCAGCATAGGTATTTCATGGCATCGCCTCTTGCGTCGCAATCTTGGCTTTCAGATTACAAATGCAGCTTATACTACAGAGCAGATTTACGGGTATAAATAAGCGTATGGCCGCTAACCCTTTCATAGAAAGGCTTTTATCTTAAGTTCAAAGCATCCTGTGGAAGATGTGGCAAAAGAGGAAACTCCAGAAAAGGAAAATTTATGAAATTGCAATTTCATATAAATAAGCAACTGTTGCTTCTCCGTCACAGTTTTCTTTCAGTCTTTCATTTAATTCATCTTCATAATTTTTTGCAGTAAGTCCTCTTTTTACTAATCGAATGTCTTGTACCAACCTTTCAATTAAATTAAATTCTTTCCAACTAAGAATTTTTAGGTGTTTTTTTTTAGCATGTTCATAGGTGCCTAAACTACCATTATAAAGCTTATAAATTTTTATTTTTTCGATTGTTATCATATTTTAAGGAATAACATCATGAAAAATTAGGTTCACCTCTTTGCGAATATTTGGATATTCATGTTCTTTCCAGATACCATCTAATGGAACACCCTCGACATTATGAAAAACTCTCGCAGTTCCTTCAGCTCCTTTTGCAAAAGATGCCGAAGTTTTTTCAATTGCCCCCTTCATAAATTCTTTTGAAGTCATTTTTGTCAATGCTGCCAAAATTCGCCCTTTTATTGTCATTTCCATTGAAACCATATCAAAGGCTTTGGCATAAGCAGTTGCAGCAATACGAGCCTCGGGTCCTCCTGAATAAAATACACGACTAGTGCTAGATGTCAACTTTGGAAGCAATCTTATACCTTTGCCATATATCCCAACTACACCTACTACATCTTCAGGAAGAGTTACTAAACCAAAATAAATCGAGTAAAAATCTTCTTCAAACTGCTTTGCTTCAGCTTCTTTTAGGTACCAATCAAGCAATTTGCCATTCATTACATCATCTATATAACTGTATCTATCTCCAGGTTGCAGTACATCCTCATTACCACGCATTCTCTGAATAAATGATGCAAGGTTTCCGCTAAAATGTGTATCAGTTATTGTTGTGTACCCATACCAACCAAAAGTTTGGAATCTATGGTTAGATGATTTTACTATTACATCTGGTAATATATTGGGATTATCTTTAGAAAACCCCGGTTTACCTTTTTTCTTTGTTGGTTCATCATCAATTAATCCGGTAGGATCGTTAAATGAAATCGGATTATTTTTTACATATACATATAATGAAATATCAAAATTAATGTCGCCAAGCTTATCAATCTGTCCAAACCTTCCTAATTGTGGATCATACAATCTATAATGTGCATCATATAACTCTAAACCACTGCCATCACTAAAATCTTCACTTTGTAACTCATTACCTCCATTAAACCTGCGCTTATTAATTAAACTGCCTGCTGCCTTAGAACTAATCCCCGCTATTGTAAGCCCGAACGGATAGTAATTTATTACTTCTATTAGTGGTCGAATTTATCAAAGAACACGTCTACATTTTGAAACTGATTGCTCACATAAATATACAAATATCCACCCTTAGTATATGGGTGATTTATTCCTGTATGATTTCAGA
>JANXWM010000703.1 GCA_025351145.1 Chitinophagaceae bacterium | reverse complement strand
TAAACCTTTTTCGCAAAGTTCTTTTGCTGCCCAGCCACCACTGATGCCGGAGCCAATTACGATTGCATCATACACATTGTCTGCCATGGTTTTTTAGTTTATTAGTTAGATTATTTTTTTTGAAATGAGCATTTGTTCGCTATATATCTTCTGTTGCGTCGCACTCTTGTGCGGTTAGATTTTTACTGAACTGCGGCGGGCTGCCTGTTTAAGCCCTTTACAAAAAAGCGGGCAAGCATTATGTGCAGCCCACAGCTGAAAGTAATTCTGTGGTAGAAGCGTGCGACGCAAGGATGTTTAACAGAATTACAGAAGTTTGGTTAAAAAATATTTTATACATCGCAGAGCAATACTGCTTTTTTTAATGAAGCAACTTTATCTTCTGCTGCGGGGATAAATTCCTGTGCCACATATCCTTTGTAACCTGTTGCCACAATGGCTTTCATGATGGCAGGGTAATAAAGTTCCTGCGATTCGTCTATCTCATGCCTGCCGGGAACACCACCGGTATGGTAATGCCCAAAATACTGATGGTTATTTTGTATGGTCCTTATTACATCGCCCTCATCAATCTGCATGTGGTAAATATCGTAAAGAAGCTTAAAATTTTCGCTGCCTAAACGTTTACATAACTCAACACCCCAGGGTGTTTTATCACACATATAATCTTTATGATCAACTTTGCTGTTAAGCAGTTCCATGTGGATAGTGATGCCGTTTTTTTCTGCTGTTGGCAAAATTTTCTGTAAGCCTTCCACGCAATTATCAAGGCCTGTGTAATCGTCCATACCGTTCCGGTTTCCGCTGAAGCAGATAACATCTTTATACCCGGCTTTAACCATTAATGGAATGGTATCCAGGTAATCTTTTATAAATTTTTCGTGGTTCGCCTTGTTATTGAAACCACTGGTAAGGTTTGATCCGCCGATTACATAGCACATGGAACTGTAAATGCCATATTTCTGCAGTGTGGGCCAGTTTTCGGGACCCACAAGATCAATGGCATTAAAGCCGATTTCCTTTACAGCTTTGCACAGGTCTTCTAAAGGAAGAAAACCGTACGTCCACTGGCAAACGGAATGATTGATATTACCTTTCAATTTGGTTTCTTTTTTATGATGAGTATTGAATGAAGAAAGCAAGGGAGCGGCAGCTACAACTGCAGAGCCTGCAAGGATATTCTTTATTGCGCTTCTTCTGTTTTGATCGTTTGCCATGTTGGGATTTGTAAATTAATTTAAAAAAATTATGCTGCTGATAATGTTTGCAAACTTGTTTTCTTTTTGCCGCGCATGTAGACAAATAAAATGGCAAAGGCCACAATAAGAACGATGGGTATTACCAAAGTAGTATTGATGATATCAGGGCCTGCTGTTTTTTTTGCTTCGGCCAGCAGGTTTGCCATTTCTGATCCTGCGGGTGCTGACGAATAGTCTGCGAGGCTTGCTCCGGCTGGTAATTTTGCTGCGAGTAATGTATCATAATGTTTCCCCATTACAATCATATAAAGTGATACGGCAAACATACCTGCACCACCCATAAAATTCATACCAACAGCACCTGTTTTAGGTAAGTTTTCCGATACAAAACCAATCATAGTAGGCCAGAAATAACATACGCCGATACCAAATACCAATGCACCCACAAACAACATATTGCCTTCGGAATGACCAAGAAGATACAAGCCTAATGCGGCAAATGTGGCGGAGAACAATAACACGCCTGAGGGGGAAAGCCGGTGTACTACAGGGCCTGCAAATGCACGGCCAACTACCATTACACCTGTTTCGATGGTCAGGAGAAGAATTGCATTATCGGTAACGTTTTTCAGGAGAACATCAATCCATTGACCGGTGAATAATTCGGTAATAGCGGTTCCAAACATCAGGATGATCATTATGATGAATAAAGGAGTAAGCAAAGCTTTATACATGTCTGAACTTGATACGCCACTGGCTACCCTTTCTGTAACTGGGAAATCTAATTTGCTGAATAAATAACCATAAATCAATGTTGGAATAATCATTATACCTACCTGTACCTGCCAGCCAAGTCCAATTTTATCAAAGAGGAATACTATCAATGTTCCTATAACAATACCTCCGGGAAACCACAAATGAAAGTGATTTAGTTTTGTTGTCTTATTATCTGCATATATGGTTGCCACTAATGGATTACAGGCAGCTTCTACTGTGCCGTTTGCAATACCAATACATAGTGTTGAAATAAACAAACTCCAGTAGCCGCCCGCAAAAATAGTAAGCAGTATACCGGCAAGATGGAATACAAATGCACCTATCAGTAATTTTTTCATCCCGATAACATCCACTATCATTCCACCTATTACAATTGCTAATGGAAATCCCCAGAATGCAGTTGCTGCAATGGTTCCTAACTGCTGGGCATTCAATTGAAACTCTACACCAAGCCTGCCTAATATTCCTGCACGGATACCAAACGAAAGCGATGTAACTAATAATGATAAACAACTGGCTACAAATAATTTGTTTTTTTGGATGGCTGCCATAATCGTTAAATTGTTTTGAAAGATTGATTTAAAGGTCTGTTATTTTAAGTTTTAAAATCTTTAAGAAATTTTATTTATAAACGTAAATATACATTCATTGCGTCTATAGAACGCAATGAGTAAATAAATTTTTACTTTGCTTTAAGCTAACCATAACAGAAAAAAAGAGTGCTTAAAAAAAGAGCTTTTTCAACTGCTGCATTCATTACCTTTCTTTGCTAAAACCCGCACCAGAAAAGCGTTACAATTACCCAGAGAAAATAAAAATTTTAATTGTAAATATGACGGTTATTCATATAGCAAATATTGACAAAACCCGGCTGACAGCTGACATATCCTTTAGATAAAAAATAATTTCCAGATGCTAAATGTAATTTTTTTTTACTTTTAGTTGAGTAAACCTTCAAAATATTTTTTAACGATGAACAGAAAATTACGAATGGGGATGGTAGGTGGGGGCAAAGATGCTTTCATTGGTGCCATTCACCGCCTTGCCGCCAACATGGATGGCCTGATTGAATTAAGCTGTGGTGCACTAAGCATCAACCCGGAAGTAGCAATACAATCAGGCAAAATGTTATTCCTGCCAGAAGATAGAACTTATCTCACCTATGATGAAATGATTACTAAGGAGAGTAAGTTACCTGCCGACAAAAGAATTGATTTCGTTACCATCGTTACGCCAAACTTTGCCCACTTTGCACCAGCAATGATGGCACTTGACCATGGCTTCAATGTAGTGATTGAAAAACCGATTGCTTTTACACTTGATGAAGCGCTTCAGCTTAAAAAGAAAGTAGCAGAAACGGGGTTAATATTGTGCCTTACCCACACCTATTCTGGCTACCCCATGGTAAAGCAGGCACGTGCCATGTGTGCCGATGGTGCATTAGGAAAGATAAGGAAGGTTTGGGTAGAATATCCCCAAGGCTGGCTTAGTAAATTAAGCGAACGCGAAGGAAATGCCCAGGCAGCCTGGAGAACCGATCCCAAGAAAAGCGGCAAGAGTGGTTGCATGGGCGATATTGGTACGCATGCTGCTCAGCTTGCAGAATATGTTTCAGGTTCAAAAATTTCACATTTATGTGCCGATCTTAATGCCATGGTTCCAGGCCGGGCCCTGGACGATGATGGCAATGTTTTATTAAAATTCGATAATGGCGCAACTGGTGTATTAATGGCATCCCAGGTTGCAGCGGGTGAAGAGAATGGAATAAGAATCCGTGTGTACGGAGAAAAGGGCGGACTCGAATGGTACCAGCACGAACCCAATACACTCCTTGTAAAATGGCTCGATGCACCCACACAAATATTGAGGGCCGGTGGTAATTATAGCGACCGCCTTTCCAGCTTTGCAACGCACAATTGCCGCACGCCCGGTGGCCACCCCGAAGGTTACCTGGAAGCATTTGGAAATATCTACCGCAATTTTGCTTTAACGCTTGGCGCAAAGATTTCCGGCGAAACACCTACCAAAGAAATGCTCGATTTCCCTGGTGTGGAAGATGGTATCCGCGGTATGGCGTTTATCGATAATGTGGTGGCTTCGGCTGAGTCAACTGAAAAGTGGACTGCACATATTGTACAAAATAATTAACCGGCAGCTAAATTAAGAGAGAGATTTTGTACCCGGCATTAGTAACACAGATTGATCGTTCCTTGCGTCGCACTCTTGTACTTTCGGAACGTAAAGCA
>JANXWM010000692.1 GCA_025351145.1 Chitinophagaceae bacterium | reverse complement strand
GGCTTTAGCCACAATAAGCGCAATACATACAATATTGTGGCTAATGCCGCCAGAAATGCTTATTATTTTCCGCTACCTAAAGGATATGGAAAATAGAATAATACAGTGATAGCAATTGTTTGCGGGCTAAACACATAATCCTATTATTTTTAAACTTTATATTATTACTAAGGCCAGTTTACTTCGCTATAATCTTCGCATTGTTGCGCAATGATATGGCGTACAAGGGTGCGACGCAAGGATGCTGAATAATGATACTTAAGCCTGGTACATAAATAAAATTATAGGTAAACTTTAGCATACGAAAACGGAAAATATTTACGCCAAACACAATGGCAGCAAAGGCTTGTATAATTTAAAAATAGTTTTAAAAATATGAGTATCTGCGGTTAAATCTATTCTCTAATGCAGGAGTGAAATATTATTATTCATATTATAATGGTTATTCAGCAGACCAGTTTGCCGAAGATGAATATTTTCAGCAATGGGTTTTGTATGCAGACGATGGAGCTGAAAAGTTTTGGAATGAGTTTATAAAAATAAATCCGCAACAGCAGCAAACCATACTGAAGGCAAAAGAAAAGCTGGAGACATTGTTTGAGGGGCATGCTTTTCAACCATTATCTGTTGAGGAAAAATTAGTTTTAAAAGTTCATATTTACCGCCAAATAAACCAACCGCTAAAAACGGTTTCCCTTCTCCGCCGGAACAGTATGGCTGTTTTGAAAGTTGCTGCTCTTTTAATAGCTGTTATTGTAATGCCTTTTTCCGTTTTCAATAAAAACGCCCCGTTTGAACCATTGATTGTTGAACGGACCGGTGCATACGAAACAAAAGAAATTCAATTGCCAGACAGTACAGTGATTATACTAAATGTGAATTCATCTGTAACGTATAACAGCAAACTTGCCGGTACCACAAACCGCGAAATTTTTCTTGAAGGCAATGCTTATTTCAGGGTAAAGAAAAAAGTTGATCACCGGCCATTTACGGTTCACAGTAACGCCGTATCTATTATGGTTATTGGTACCGAGTTTAATGTAGATGCACGCAGCAAAGCAACAGAGATTGTGCTTACTTCAGGTAAAGTAAAAGTAGGCATTGATGAAAGCAAGGGTAGTGCTGTTTATATGAGTCCGGGAGAAAAAGTGCAATTAGATACTTTGCAACAAGCATTTGTAAAATCTAAGACAGATACGCTTTTGTATAAAGCCTGGACAAACGGCAAATGGAATTTCTCCTCCACTTCTCTGCTTGAGGTTACTAACCTTATTCATGAATATTATGGAATTGAAACAGTATATAAAGATGAAAATGCAAAGCGGTTAAAAATAAGCGCTGTAATACCGGTTACAGATTTAGGTTCATTTACAAACATTCTTGCTAAAACACTGGACTTAAAAATAACAGAACAAAATAATCAATTACTTATTCAGTATTAATAAAACCAAACAGGCATGAAAAAGAAGTACGCATTTATTAAACTCCTGCAGGCATGGCTGATACCATTATGCTTTATGATGGTGGTATCAGAAAATGCAACAGCGCAAAACAATACAGCCATTTCTCCTGAGGTGCAAAATGTTATCGCGGATAGCAGTGCACACATTGGCGAAAAAACAATATCGCTGGAAATGTTTATGCAGAAGTTCCAGCGTGTTTACAATGTATATTTTAGTTACCAGGCCGCAGCATTAAAGGAAGTAAAAGTAGTTGATGCTGATATGGAGGAAAGCCGGGTACAAGACCCCGGGGTATTATTAAAAAAAGTGTTGACACCGGCAGGGTTAACTTATGAAAAAGTGAGTAATGTTTATATCATTAAACAGTCGGCAGAAACAAAAACAATTGTTTTAAAAAATAATAAAACGGTAACTGCGGAATTTAT
Source organism: Chitinophagaceae bacterium (assembly GCA_025351145.1). Lineage (GTDB taxonomy): Bacteria > Bacteroidota > Bacteroidia > Chitinophagales > Chitinophagaceae > Limnovirga. Next base: position 9,133 of record JANXWM010000692.1, on the reverse strand, counting down.
AGTTAACGGAACAGTAAAAGATAAAAATGGCCCGTTGGCCAATGTTTCTGTAGTTGAAAAAGGGGCCGGTAAAGCAACCACAACAAATGCAGAAGGAAAATTTACACTAAAGGTTTCAGCACCAGATGCCACGCTGCAGTTTAGTTATGTAGGATATAAGACAACAGAAGTGAAATTAGCAGGAGGGGCTGATATAAATGTTGTTCTTGAATCTGCAGAAGGCGAACTTGCCAATGTTGTAGTAACAGCATTGGGTATTTCACGGAGTAAAAAATCATTGGCTTATTCTGTGGGTGAAGTAAAGTCAGAAGACCTGGTAAGGGCAAGCAATATAAACCTGCTAAAATCACTTGATGGTAAAGTAAGTGGTGTTAACCTCACCAATTTAAGCAGCGACCCAACCTCTTCTGTTTTGGTTAATATACGTGGTACCACTGCCCTGCCTACAATAGGTAATGCCAATGTAGCTTTAAAAGGGCAGCCGCTTTATGTAATAGATGGCATACCGGTAGGTACGCAAACATTTACATCAAAAGACGGGGTAGATTTTGGCAATATCCTTTCACAGTTAAACCCAGAGGACATTGATAATATTACCATTTTAAAGGGTGGCAGCGCCGGTGCTTTATACGGTGCCGAAGGTGGCAACGGCGTTGTTATGATCACCACAAAATCTGGCAAAGGCCTTAAGAATGGCATCGGTGTTTCTTATAACAGTTCTGCGGTTTGGGACCAACCTTACCAGTTTATACAAGAGCAAATGGAATATGGCCAGGGCGAAAGAGCTTTTGAGTGGCAATATGATAATACAGACACCTGGGGCCCAAAATTAGATGGTACTTATTCCGGAGATTATTGGGATGTAAAGCAACAGCAATGGCTAACCCGTGACATGACTTCTACTAATGAAGACAGGGTAAAAGCTTACCTGCAAACAGGAAATACACTTACAAATAATATCAGTATCCACGGCAATTACGATAAAGGTTCTTTTCGTTTATCTATATCAGATATGAATAATAAAGGTGTAATGCCCAATACAAAAACGGATCAAAAATCAATAAATCTAAACACTGAATACAGGCTTACAGAAAAACTAAGGGTATCCGTTAGTGCAAGTTATATCCGCACTTATTCGCCCAATAAAGCAAACAGCGTTGGATCAGATGGTATTATCAATGACCTGCTTTTTAACTTTCCATCCAACCTGCAAAAGCTGAGTGAAATGAGAGGTTACTGGCTTGCAGGATACGATAATATCCAGCAAAATGGAGCTATTATGAAAGATGACGGCATTAATGTAGATACCGATAATCCATGGTGGACAACCTATGAAAAAATACACCGTTTCAGCCGTGATAATTTCTTTGGAAAAGTGCAATTAGACTGGCAACTGTCTAAACCACTTTCATTAATGGTACGCACTGGCATGGAGAATGTAAAAGAAGAATATGAATACAGGCAGTCATGGGGGCAAACCAATATGGAGGATAAGTTCAACATTGGGGATGGGCAGTATGTTACAGGTAATAACAGCAGTTCCATTTATAACACGGATGTCATTCTTTCTTATAACAAGAATTTTGGTAAAATTTCTCTTACTGCCGTAGGCGGGGCGAATTACCAATTTAATAATAACAACAACCTTGAGATGACGGCGGGCAAGCTTTCTACTCCTGCATTATTTACCCTTGGTAATGCGATGCCGGGGCAATTGTATGTTTCTTCTTCTGGTTGGGGCACCAGTCAGTCATACAGTATTTACAGCAGTGCAAGCGTAGGTTACGACAACCAGGTTTTTCTTGATATAACCGGGCGCAACGATTGGAAAGGTATTTTAGCAGAAGAGAAAATACAGTACTTCTACCCATCAGCTTCGTTGAGCTGGGTAGCTTCAGAAACATTCAAATTGCCTGAAATTTTTAATTTGGTAAAGGGAAGGTTTGCACTGGCTGATGTTGGTAATGGTTTAATAAGAAGAAGGTCTGTAGATACTTATACCTATGATGCCAGCGACTGGGGAGCAGCGAAAACAGTAAGCATCAATGCATCATTGGTTGATCCCAATATAAAAGCAATGCATTCCATTACCAAGGAGGTTGGGTTAGACCTGTGGATGTGGAAAAATCTTATCAAATTTGACTTTACTTATTTTGTTAAAGATCAAAAAGACCAGATAGATAATATCCCCACAGTTCTTGGCACCGGTTACGAAGGCATGCTTACAAATATTGGCGATGTACGCAGTAAAGGATTTGAGATGGGTTTAACTGTAAATCCTGTAAAAACAAAAGACTGGAACTGGAATGTTTCGGCAAGCTTTACACACTACAAAGCAACGATCACAAGGCTTTCAGATCAATTTGCACCAAATGGTTATGTGTTTGCAAACTATGATGGTAAAACAAAAGTAAAAATTGCGGTAGGCGAAGAAATTGGAAATATTTATGAGCAGAACCCGATACTCAGGGTTAAAACCGGCAAATATGCAGGAATGCCAATCCTCGACGGCTCAGGCGGAGAATTTCAAACATCCGGCGATGAAAGGGACCGTGGCAAATTAGGGAATTATAATCCTGATTATATACTGGGCCTAAACACTACACTCAGGTATAAACAATTTACCCTAAACCTGGTGGGCAGCTTCCGTAAAGGTGGTAAATATGTATCCGTTAACCAGCAATACCTTGAATCAAATGGAAGGGTTTCAACCACATTGGGTTCAGGCCCTAACAACCCATGGTGGAATGGTGGCAGGGATGCTGCACATGGCGGACTTGCATGGCCCGCAGAAGGTTCCAGCCAGTATGAATCTATCAACAATAATAACGATGGCCAGCGTTCAGACTGGAACGATGCCAGCTACGCAAAAGGTGTTTTTGTTAACCCAAATTTTACAGGAGATACACCCGGCGATGCAGATTACATCGTTAACGGGGCCGACCCCAACAATACCTTTTACCAAATTCCCTATAACAGTTATGGAGATGTAATATGGGATTTTGCAGCTACCAGAACATATAGTGCCACCAATTTTAAAATGAGGGAAATTTCATTGGCTTATACTATACCAAATAAGGTAATCAGCAGATATAAGATTAATAATTTAACGCTTGCACTCATTGGAAGAAACGTATTTCAATGGAACGAGTCCGGCCGTCATGAAGACCCTGAATCTGCTTTCAGTGGCGTTGGTACAGGGCTTGGGGTATTAAGGGCTACATTGCCAAGCATCCGTTCATACGGTATTAAACTTTCTGTTGAGTTTTAAAAATTAATTATCAGTATAAAAATATTCATATGAAATCTTTAATATTAAAATCACTTATAATTATCTTATTGACCGGTGCTGTTTCCTGTAGCAAAGATGCCTTAAGAAATTACGACAAGGAACAGGAGCTGAATGCTACCGAGTCTGTAAACGATCCGTTTTTATTATCATCCATCATCAAACAAACGGCGTTGTTTTACCAGGGTTTTGGCTACGATAACAGCAAGCTTCCCTGCGCCGTGCAATACATGGAAAGAAATTTCCAGGGCGGCGATAACTATTATTCAGGTTTTAAACAACCCTCAGATGATTTGTATGCCGCATTAAATATCCTCAAGCTTATTGACGGTTCAATTAGTCTTGCACAAACAAGGGGATCAAAAACGCATGAAGGTATTTTTACTGTTTTCAGGGCATTACTTTTTTCCTATATAACAGATTATTACGGCGACATTTATTATACTGAAGCGCTTAAAGGCAGGGAAGGAATCCTCTATCCAAAATACGATCACCAGGCAGATATTTACAATGGCTTACTGGCCGAACTTGATAAGGCCAACAGCCTTATTGCAGAAGGTACGGAGCCCTTATCTTCTACCTATGATTTAATGTTTGCGGGGCAAAAAATTCAATGGCAAAAATTTGCGAATTCATTAAAACTCCGCCTGTTAATGCGTGCCTCTGATAAGATGCCCGATGCCGCAGCAAAAATGGCCGCCATTATCGCCAATCCTGCGCAAACGCCCATCTTTACTGCAACAGACGATAATGCCGCTATTCCTTTTATTGGCACTACCCAAGACAATTCATGGAAAGGCGGCACACTAAACTGGTCCGAAAATGAAGAGTTCGATAAAAGAAGGCCATGCAAAACACTGGTAGATAAGTTAACCGCATTAAACGATCCGCGTTTACAGGTTTGGGTAGCGCCTGTTGAAAAACCATGGACAAGTAATACAGAGCAGGATGGCGTTAGTTTTTCTACTACAGATCCAAACGGGTTTCAATATACTTCAACCTGGGAGTATATTAACAGGTCAAATCCTGATATAGAAGCACAGTCTTCAAACATCCTTGATTCAAACAAAGTGTATGTTGGTTTTGTAGCAGGAATGCCCGGCGACTGGAAAAATGGAAACGGTCATTACAATACAGAAGCGGGTGGTGTGGTTGGTAATTTTAAAGTGTCAAAATTCTCCCAGTTATTCAGGCAAAACAGTAACCCGTTGCTTAAGGCAATGATCATGAACAGCGACGAAGTGGAGTTCATTCTTGCCGAAGCCGCAGCAAAAGGTTTAATCACCGGCGATGCAGATACTTATTACCGCAATGGCATTACATTCTCTATGCAGCGTTGGGGTATTTCCAGCGATGATATTGCCGCATATCTTGCACAGCAAAGCATAGCATTGCCCGAAGATAAAGCAGGTAAACTCGCCAAAATTGCCGATCAAAAATGGCTGGCTTTATTTCTTGTTTCTGCAGAAACTTATCTCGATATACGCCGCACCGGTTTACCCGATATTTTTCAAAATGGTTACTTAAGCACTTACCAGTTTCCGCTCAGGTACCGCTATCCCGGTGCCGAGCTTGGGCAGAACAAAGACGCATACGATGCAGGCGTTGCTACACTGGTACCGGCTGTTGATAATGAGTTTTCCAAGATGTGGTTATTGCAGTAACGCTGTAAGCCGTTGCTAAATAAAACACATTCATTAACGCTGCGTGGCGCATAACAGGTGCGGGCAGTTTTATTTTTTTTGAACCGGGCATTGGTAATTCTATTAAGCTTTACTTGCGTCGCACTCTTGTACTGCACATCATCGCTCAACTTTTACCGAAGCGTAGATCGAAGCGGTAAACGTGGTGCCCCGCAGTGACGCACAATGTTATTCAGTATAAGAGTGCGACGCAAGGAACGATCAGTAATGTGTTATCGCCGGCTCCATAAAAACACCACCATTTTTTTACAGTTACTATAACCTTTACAAAAAGCATGAGAAAATATTTTCCACTTATTCCTGCAATATTTTTTTTAGCCTTTGCAGTAAATTGCTCTGCAGGCCCTGAACATGATACGCCATTTAAACAGGCCGTTTCCATAAAATATTTAATGCCCGAAACGATCATAAATAAAACCAACCTTCATGCAGCCAAAACCAGCTACAGCTTTATCTTCGGGGCAGGGTAACCGTTTATTGTCTTTAGATATTTTACGGGGTATAACCATGGCTGCCATGATACTGGTGAATGACCCCGGTATTGAAGGCCATAACTATGCGCCATTAGAACATGCTGCATGGAATGGCATTACACCTACCGATTTTATTTTTCCTTCTTTTATTTTTATGGTGGGTATTTCTGTGGTGCTTTCCTGTTCAAAACAATTGCAGCAGGGTGTTTCAAAAAAACTCATACTCAGGAAAGTATTTAAGCGGGCAGTTATTCTTTTTTTGTTAGGGTTGTTCCTTAGCATTTTGCCATCATTCGATCTTTCTATGCTGCGCATCCCCGGTGTGTTGCAACGCATTTCTATTGTGTTTTTTTACTGCGCATTGCTGTATCTTTTTACAGGGCTCACTTTTCAAATAAGGCTCGCGGCATTTATATTGATCGCTTATTTTTTAGTGATGACATTAGTGCCGGTGCCGGGTTATGGGTACGCCATACTGGAACCCGGTAAAAATCTTGCAGCGTGGTTAGATGCTATTGTAATGCCCGGAAGAATGTGGCAGGGCACATGGGATCCTGAAGGTGTATTGAGCACTTTCCCGGCAATCGTTACGGGCATTACGGGCATGTTTGCGGGGCATTTATTATTGAGTAATAAATCTGCTGAACGCAAAATCATCTGGCTGTTTTTTGCAGGCTTTATTTCGTTTGCTGTTGCCAATGCATGGAACTGGTTTTTCCCAATCAATAAAAATTTATGGACAAGTTCTTTTGTTACTTATATGGCAGGCCTGGATTGCATGATGCTTGCCTGCCTGTATTTTTTTGTTGATGTTTTAGGCTTAAAAAAATGGGCAACATTCGCGGTGGTTTTTGGTTCCAATGCAATAGCGGCATACCTCACATCAGAATTCGTTTACGATATTGTTTATTACAAATTTGGTGCAGGAGAAGGAACAAGCCTGAACGATATTATCATCAATGCAGTAACACCCTCTGGTTTGCCATTAGAACTCATCTCATTAATGTGGGCAATATTGTATGTGGCAGTTTGTTTTATCCCGGTGTATATACTGTATAAAAAGAAAATATTTTTAAAGATTTAGTAATAGCATGCCACAGTTGGCCGCCTGACCAACTACAAATGGAGAAGGTGAATTTTATTATTAGTGGAGTTATTTTGAAACTGACAGTTGAAACATATTTCAGCACCGCTTGCGACGCTCCGTTCAACTGCAGGAATACTATTGAACACCAGCTTCACTAATAGCAAACTGCTTTTATTGCTGGCGGTTTTGACTGTGCTATTTTGGTTTTTGACTGTAACAGGATCCTGCTTGTTTTTATAAACGAGACTGCACTATGCTGAACAGCATTACTGAACGTATAAGTGAGTGACACAACCGGCGATGATAGCAGCAATGCAGTTGATAAACCAATGAATTAAATGAATATGAAACATAAACTTCCTCACATGAAATTCAATTGTATACTTTTTGTTTGCATGCATTTTTCAATGCTGGTTGCTGCACAGCAAACTTCTTTTAAAGATACTTTGTTCTGGCAGGAATATCATGTTGCATATTCTGTGGGCACAGATGCAAAAGCAAACGAAGTAAGAAGTATTGCCGTGGATAAAGATGGCAATGTTTGGATAGCAACAGCAGCCGGTGTGATGATGAAAAACGCAAATGAGCAAGTTTGGAATTCCCCTTTTACAGAAGAAGATAAAGGGCCTTCCTTTGCCGTTGTGGCAGATAAGGAAGGTACTGTGTGGATGGGTACCTGGAATGGTGTATTCATTTTTAAAAATAAAAAACTGCAATTATTAAAAGGTACCGATGGGCCAATTTCCGTTATGTGTACTGCCAGCGAAGGTGTTTATGTTGCAGGCCCCAAAGGCATTTGGTTGTGCAATGGAGTAACTGTTGAAAAGAAAAATTATTCTATAGCAAGGTCTTTAAGAAAAATAATTTCTGACAATAATAACGGCGTTTGGGTTGGTTCTGATGTGGGCTTGTATCATTGCACCGCAAGTGGGGTAAAACATTTTGTAGATACATCATTCCTGTTGAGTGCATACATAAAAGGTTTGGCAATTAGTAATGAAAATAAATTGTGGGCCGGCGGACTTGGTGGCGTAACTGTTTTAAACAAAGAAAAAAAAGAACAGGTAATAAGACCCCAGGAAGGATGCCCTTCTCTTTATGTAAACTGTGTAAATAAAGATGTGGCGGGAACGATGTGGGTGGGCACAGATGCAGGCGTGGTAAGGTTTTTAAAGGATGGTGCTCATTCACTGCGTTTCAGTAAACGCTGGTTACTGGATGACCGTGTAAACGATATTGCATTTGATAAAGATGGCAATGCGTGGATAGCAACTGCCAATGGCATTAGTGCCATTATGAAAAAGAAAATGAACCTTGCTGATAAGCAGGATTACTTCTATGATGTGTTGATGAAAAGGCATATACGTGCACCATGGATTGCAGGACAGTGCCACTTAAATATTCCCGGCAATGTAAATTCATGGCAGCCGGAAGATGATGATAACGATGGGGAATTTGGCGGTAACTATCTTACAATGGAAGCCTTTCGTTATGCTGCAACTAAAAGCGAAGATGCTAAAGAGAAAGCAAAAAAAGCTTTTTATTTTTTAAGCAAGCTGGAAGAAATAACCGGTGGTGATGGATATTTTGCCCGTACAATTGTTCCTGCGGAATGGGCTGATCGTGTACACGACAATAATCTTACTTATACCAATAAAGAACTTGCTGATGAGTTAGTAAAAGAGCCGCGTTTTAAACCAGTGGAAGTTCGCTGGAGAAAATCGAAAGATGGTAAATGGCTATGGAAAGGCGATGCCAGCAGCGATGAATGGTGCGGCCACATGATGGGTTATTTTTTCTATTACGAACTGGTGGCGGATGAAGCAGAGAAATTATTGGTGCGTAGCCATGTAACAAAACTGGTTGATCATTTAATAGCCAATGATTTTAATATGATGGATATTGATGGTACACATACACGCTGGTCTGTATGGTCGCCCAATTCCCTTAACAGGGATCCTGAATGGCTGCCAGATCAAAGCGAAAATTCTATGGAGCTGCTGGCATTTTTAAAACTCGCCTATTACATTACCGGCGATGTTAAATATCAGCAACATTACCTGCACTTTATAAACGAAGAGCACTACCTTGATAACATGGCCAATGTTACTAAACAAAATCCCGCATGGTTTATTTATTACGATGTTACCATGCAGTCATATTTATATCCCATTTTTTTGCATTGCGAAAAAGACCCAAAGCTATTGGCTTTTTATCAGCAGCATTTGGAACAATGGATGCAGCGCCGCAAAAACGACAATAACCCTTTGATCAATTTTCTGTATTGTTATTCCACAGGTAAACAGGCAGAGCTACCCGCTTCTGTTGACTTTCTTACAGATACGCCGCTCGACTTAATTGACTGGCATATTGACCATACAAAGAGAGCTGATGTTACGCTGGTTCATGCACCCGTGCTGGATGAATTGCAGGTAATGCCTATGCCACCTGCAAGCATAAGGCAGGTGGTGCGCTGGGATAAAAATCCCTGGGCGGCTGTTGGCGGAAATCCCGATATGGAAAGAGAGCCGGTATTCTGGCTGCTGCCATACTGGATGGGCCGTTACTTAAAAATGATTCA
>JANXWM010000688.1 GCA_025351145.1 Chitinophagaceae bacterium | reverse complement strand
AATCCTGTTTATAACTGGAGTATTGTTGATTCAATTTTTGATGTGTTCGTCAAACGTGGTATAAAGCCTATTGCAGAGATTGGTTTTATGCCCGAAGCGCTTTCAACGCATCCGCAACCTTATCAACATCACTGGAAGCCTGGCGTATCTTACGATTCAATTTATACGGGCTGGGCTTACCCTCCAAATGATTACAATAAATGGTCGCAGTTAATTTATCAATGGGTAAAACATTGTGTTGAAAAATATGGAGCAAAGGAAGTAAGCACCTGGTATTGGGAAGTATGGAATGAACCCAATATTAGTTACTGGAAAGGCACAATGGAAGAGTATTTTAAGTTGTATGATTACACTGCCGATGCTGTAAAAAAAGCTTTGCCACAGGCTTTGATCGGTGGGCCAACTTCAACCGGTCCTCGATGGAACAAAGCGGCTGATTTTTTAAAAGCTTTCTTACAACATTGCACAGATGGGAAAAATGATGCAACCGGCAAAACAGGTGCACCGCTTGATTATATTACATTCCACGCAAAGGGCGATCCCAAGGTTATAAATGGTCATGTTCAAATGAATATGGCTACACAATTGCAGGATGTTGCAAGAGGTTTTGAGATCATCAATGCCTCCCCATCTTTCAAAAAATTACCTGTCATTATTGGCGAGTTTGATCCTGAAGGTTGTGCTGCATGTTCTGTAAATTTTAATCCGCAGAATGCTTACAGGAATGGAACAATGTATTCAAGTTATACGGCCGCTTCGTTTGCGCAATTGTATAAGCTTGCAAGCAAGTACAATATTAATTTAAAGGGTGCAGTTAGCTGGTCGTTCGAGTTTGAAAATGAACCCTGGTTTGCTGGCTTTCGTGATCTTGCAACCAATGGAATTGATAAACCTGTATTGAATGTATTCCGCATGTTTGGTATGATGAAAGGCAATATGCTTGAAGTAAATAATACAACTACATTATCACTTCAAAAAATTGTTGACAGCAGCGTTCGTGGCGGTCAGTCTTATATTGATGCAATCGCCACAACGAATGCCCGCAATATGTTTATAATGTCATGGAATTATCATGATGATGACAGCAGAAAAAATAATGTTGACATCAATTTACTGTTACAAAATATTAATGCGAATAAAACAACAATAAGTGAATATCGGGTCGATGAAAACAACAGTAATTCATACACGGTATGGAAGCTAATGGGTTCGCCACAGCAGGTTTCAGCGGATCAGGTTCATGAACTTGAAAAAGTAAGTGCATTAAAAATGGTCGTAACTGGAAAGACAATAAAAGTTATAAATGAAAATATAAATTACCAGTTAAAGTTGCCATCGCAGGCAGTAACATTAGTAAAAGTAAGCTGGTAATTTTTGCTCAATAAAGTTATTATGCACAAGAGAGCGACGCAAGTGACGATGACTAAAGAACAAATGTTGGGTTCATAAAAATTTGAATTTTTTTGTAACGAACTAAAGTACAAAAATCATCGTCCCTTGTGTCACTCACTTGTAGGTTCTGATCAATATTCAGCAATGGGTTTAAATTCTAAAAACAATATAAATGCGACAGGATTCTTTTGTAATAGGTGTTGATTATGGCAGCGATTCAGTACGCACTATTATTGCCAATGCAGCCAACGGGCAGGAAGTTGCATCGGCAGTTTTTTATTATCCGCGTTGGAAAGATGGATTGTTTTGCAACCCATCGCTCAACCAGTTTCGGCAGCATCCATTGGATTATATTGAAGGGCTTGAAGAAACCATCAAACGTTGTTTGGTACAGGCCGGAAGCAATGTTGCAGCGAATGTAAAAGCCATTGCAATTGATACAACTGGCTCTACACCGGTTGCAGTTGACAGTACCGGAACACCACTTGCATTATTACCTGCTTTTGAAAAAAATCCCAATGGAATGTTTGTGTTGTGGAAAGATCATACCGGTGTAAAAGAAGCTGCAGAAATAAATGAACACGCAGAAAAATTTGATACCAATTATTTACAGTTTGTCGGTGGAATTTATTCATCAGAATGGTTTTGGGCAAAGCTCTTGCATGTATTGCGGGATGATGAACAGGTACGCAATGCATGCTATTCCTGGGTAGAGCATTGCGACTGGATTCCGTTCTTATTAACCGGCGGCAAAGACATTCATCAAATGAAACGCGGTGTTTGCTCAGCAGGTCACAAAGCCTTATGGGCTGCGGAGTTTGGCGGATTGCCACCGAATGATTTTTTCAAATCACTCGATCAGTTATTGGATGGGTTTACTAGAAGATTATTTTCAGAAACATATACATCTGATACAGCAGCAGGAACGCTTTCGCATGAATGGGCTCAGCGTTTAGGTTTATCCACAAACGTGATCATTGGTGTTGGTGCATTCGACGCACATATGGGTGCCGTTGGCGGACAAATTGAGCCTTATCATTTAAGTAAAGTAATGGGCACATCTACATGCGATATGTTGGTGGCACCAACAAGTGAAGTAGAAGGCAAATTGGTAAAAGGCATTTGCGGACAAGTGCCAGGCTCCATCATTCCGGGCATGATGGGAATGGAAGCAGGACAAAGTGCATTCGGTGATGCGTATGCATGGTTTAAAAACGTGCTTGCATGGCCATTGCAACATGTACTTTCGCAATCATCACTTATTGACAGCGACACTGCAAAAAAATTAATTGAAGAAAGATCG
>JANXWM010000686.1 GCA_025351145.1 Chitinophagaceae bacterium | reverse complement strand
CGGTGATCATGATCAGTGGCCACGGTACCATTGAAACTGCTGTTGATGCAGTAAAAAAAGGCGCGTATGATTATGTTGCAAAACCGCCGGATCTTAACCGTTTACTCATCACCATCCGCAACGCACTTGAAAGAAATAACCTTAGTAAAGAAACGAGGGTACTTAAACGCAAAGTAAACCGCGTACAGGATATGATTGGCGAAAGCGAGCCACTGCTGCGTATAAAAGAGACCATTGAAAAAGTTGCGCCAACAGATGCAAGGGTTTTGATTACCGGCGATAATGGCGCAGGTAAGGAACTTGTGGCAAGATGGATACATGAAAAAAGCAACAGGAGTAATGGCCCGCTTGTGGAAGTAAACTGTGCAGCCATACCCAGTGAATTAATCGAGAGCGAATTATTTGGTCACGAAAAAGGCTCGTTTACCTCTGCCATTAAGCAACGCATAGGAAAGTTTGAACAGGCCAATGGCGGTACACTTTTTTTAGATGAAATTGGTGATATGAGTTTAAGTGCGCAGGCAAAAGTATTGCGTGCATTGCAGGAAGGAAAAATAACAAGGGTAGGGGCCGATAAAGAAATTGCAGTTGATGTGCGGGTAATAGCAGCCACCAACAAAGACCTGCTGAAAGAGACGGAAGCAAAAAATTTCAGGTTAGATCTTTATCACAGGCTGAGTGTAATTCTTATCCATGTTCCCTCGCTCAACAACAGAAGAGATGACATACCATTGCTGGTTGATAAATTTCTTGAAGATATAGCCGGGGATTACGGGCAGGCAAAAAAAGCTATTGATAAAAAAGCAATTGAGGCACTGCAAAGCCATAACTGGACAGGCAACATACGTGAACTGCGCAATGTTGTAGAGCGGCTTGTAATTCTTTCAGGTAAAATAATTACGGCAGAAGATATCAGCAATTATGTACTGCCTGGCTAATCGGTTTTTATTTTTTTTTGCACCAATCTGCAATACTACTATCAGCCCGGTTGCGTCGCACTCTTATACTGTATAACTTTATTGGGCGGGGTGCCGGCAACCTGCATATCCGCAGCTACATATCCCCATCAAATGAACCAGCATAAAAATACCGTTATAATTATTGCAGGCCCCACTGCTTCAGGTAAAACTGCGCTCTCCCTTCAGCTTGCAGCATATTTAAAAACTGATATTGTTTCAGCAGATTCAAGGCAATGTTATAAAGAGCTGAACATTGGCGTAGCAAAACCAACTTCAGAAGAATTGCAAAGCGTTAAACATTATTTTATTGATTCACATTCCATACACGAAAATGTAACAGCGCAAATTTTTGAGCAGTATGCATTACAATCAGTGAATGAAATTTTTCAGCACAACCGGTTTGCTGTAATGGTTGGTGGCACAGGCTTATACATAAAAGCCTTTTGTGAAGGCCTTGATGCTATACCTCAAGTAGACGAGACTATAAGAAAAGAAATTGCCGGTCAGTATAATCAGTTTGGTTTATCCTGGTTACAGGATCAGGTAAAAGAAAAAGACCCCGACTTCTGGGGTATTGCAGAACAGCAAAACCCACAACGTTTAATGCGTGCACTGGAAGTGATTTCCGGTACAGGTAAATCAATCACCGGATACAGGAAAAAAGAAATACTTCACCGGCCATTTAATATTATTAAAACAGGATTGGGTTTACATAAAGATCAACTGTATGCAAATATCGATGCGCGGGTAAACACTATGATGGAACATGGTTTACCGGAAGAAGTAAAATCATTGCTGCCTTTTAAAGATTACAATGCCCTGCAGACAGTCGGATACAAAGAACTATTTGCATATTACGCTAATCAAATCAGTTTAGCAGAAGCTATAAACAAAATTAAAATCAATACAAGGCATTATGCAAAGCGGCAAATTACGTGGTTTAAAAAAGATTCTGGTATTAAATGGGTTACACCAATAGAAAGACTCGATTCAGCTGCTTTTATTTCATCATTAACAGATAAATAAATACCAGAATTGGCGATCTTCATTGTGTCAGATAAACGCATTGTTAATGTGTGCCTTTGACACATTAAAAAATTATTTTATTTTTTTTTGGTTTGGCTCAAAAAAAGTCCATAATTTTAGCCGTTCCTATTATTTAACATAACCATAACTTGCCCCGCTTATGAGACAAAAAATCGATTGTTTGACTGTACGTGCATGTACAGCGCTTCTCTTTCTCTTAATTTCCGGATCTCTGTTTGCACAGAAGAAAGTATCCGGAACCGTAACTAATGCAAAAGACAAACAACCAGTTGCCTTTGCTACTGTAACTGTAAAAGGCACAAACGTTGCTACAGTTACTACAACAACAGGAAGTTTTGTTATTACTGTTCCAGCCTCAAAAACAAAGCTTGTTATTTCTTCAGTAGGCTTTGATGATGTGGAAGTTGATGTAGCCTCTCAGACAGATGTGTCTGTATCAATGAAAGAAAGGTCTTCTTCTCTGGACGAGATTGTAGTAACCGGTTACACAGCCCAGAAGAAAAAAGAAATCACAGGTGCAGTATCTGTGGTTAACGTTAAAGATTTAAAGCAAACACCGGTTGGAACTGGTGAAGAGGCTTTACAGGGTCGCGCTTCGGGTGTTACTATTATCAGTTCGGGCCAGCCGGGTGCTGCAAGTGATATTCGCATTCGCGGTATCACGGCATTTGGTAATAACTCACCGCTCATTATTATCGATGGTGTGAGGGGAAACCTTCATGACATTAATGTTGCAGACATTGAATCAGTTCAGGTACTGAAAGATGCTTCTGCAGCCATTTATGGTGTAGCAGGCTCAAATGGTGTTATTATTATTACTACCAAAAAAGGTAAGCCGGGTAAAGCTAAAGTAAGTTACGATGGTTACTATGGTTCTACAACCCAGGGTAAAGGATTAGAGATGGCCAGCACGCAGGAAGAAGCCAATGCGATATGGCAGCAGCAACGTAATTCCGGCATTGCTAACCCAAGCAGCAAGCAATATGGAAATGGTGCAAATCCAGTAATTCCAGACTATATTACCCCTACCGGGTATACCGGAACTGTAGATCCTTCTACTTATAATAAGGCGAGTAATCAAATTACACTGGCTAATAAAACAGGTACCAATTGGTACAATGAAATTACGCGAAATGCTCCTGTACAGAACCATAACATTTCAGTAAGTTCCGGCTCAGATAAAAGCTCCTACTTTTTTTCTTTGGGTTATCTTGATCAGCAGGGTATTGCACAATTCCAGGGCCTGAAAAGATATTCTGTAAGGGCAAATACACAGTTTAATATCAATGATAAGATTCGTGTAGGTGAAAATGCTTATATCTTTTATAAAACCAACCCTATTTATGGTAACCAGGGAGAAGGAAGTCCTTTTAGTGTTGTTTTCCGTGAAGATGCTATTATCCCTGTTTATGATATTGCGGGTAACTTTGCAGGCACAAAATCGCAGGATTTAGGTAATGCACGTAATCCTTATGCAGATATTTACAGGACTAAAGATAACAAGAACAATAACTGGGACATTAACGGAAATGTATATGCAGAAGTAGATTTCTTAAAGCATTTTACCGCACGTACCAGCTTTGGTGGTACAGTTGATAACTATTACTATTACAATTTTAACTATGTAGGTTACGAGAATGCGGAAGGGAACACAGGCGCAAATTCCTTTAGCGAAGGTGCTGGTTATAATTCCAGTTGGACATACACCAATACGTTGACCTACAGCAACATTTTTGGCAAGCACAATGTAAAAGTGCTCGCAGGTACTGAAGCAGTTAATTATTATGGCCGCGGGTCGTCAGGAAACAGGAGCAATTACTTTTCAGAAAACCCAAATTTCTGGACACTTGCCACAGGTTCTCCCACTGGCCAGGCAAATACAGGCTTTGCTTATCAAAGTTCTTTATGGTCTCAATTTGCCCGTCTGGAATATGGCTACGCAGGAAAATATCTTATCAATGCATCCGTGCGCAGAGACGGAGCTTCTGTTTTTGCAGCGGATGTAAGATATGGTTACTTCCCTGCTGTTTCCGGTGCATGGAGAATTTCACAGGAAAATTTTCTTAAAGATGTTTCCTGGATTAATGATTTAAAAATACGTTACAGCTGGGGCAAGTTAGGTTCTACAAGTAATGTTAATGCCACCAATCCTTTTAACCTGTATGGTCAAAGGGCAGGACGTTCTTTCTACGATATCAATGGTACCAATACTACTCCAACTTCTGGTTTTTACAGGAGTAATATTGGTAACCCCGCTACATCCTGGGAAGGGGATATTATTTCCAACGTAGGTTTTGATGCAACTTTATTTAAGAATAAGTTTGACATCACTATTGACTGGTACAAGAAGAAAGTAAGTGGATTATTATTCACGGCTTCCGGATTGCAGTATGATATATTGTTTACAGGTGATGCAAGCTTGCCAAAAGTAAATATTGGTAATATGCAGAATACCGGGATAGATCTCAGTGCAACTTATCATGGAACTGTGGGCAAGGATTTTAAATTTGACATTACCGGTTTATTTACATCTTATAAAAATCAGATTGTCGATTTACCTGGATTGCCCTACTTTACTGCTTCCAGTTTAAGGAATATTACTATTCAGCGTAACCAGGAAGGCCATCCGGTTGGAGCTTTCTACGGCTATAAAGTGGTTGGTTTATTCCAAAGCGCGGATGATATAGCAAAATCCCCTACACAAACAGATGCTTCTCCGGGACTGTTTAAGTATGAAGATAACAACGGAAGGGATGATAAGGGTAATTTGACAGGCAAGCCTGACGGTAAAATTGATGCTGATGACCGTACATTTTTAGGTAATCCAAATCCGGATTTTACTTATGGTATCAATCTCTCATTTAGCTATAAAAACTTCGATTTCTCCAGTTTCTTCTTTGGCTCTCATGGCAATGATATTTTCGACAATACGAAAATATTTACAGATTTCCCCGATTTCTTTAAAGGAGGCCTGAGAAAAGAGGTGGCTCTTAATGCATGGACTCCGGAGCATACGAACACAACCATTCCTAAATTAAGGACTACAGGTGGATTTAGCTCTGATGGTGAGGCCAACAGTTACTTTATCAGCAAGGGGTCTTATTTCCGCAACAAACAAATGCAGATTGGGTATACCCTGCCAAGTAAAACAACAACGAGGTTCGGGATAGATCATATGCGTATCTATGTGCAGGGTGCTAATCTATTTACCGTTACAAAATATAAAGGGACTGATCCGGAACTCCAGAGCAGTGATATTAATAATACGGTGGGTTTTGGTATTGACAATGGTAACTATCCGCATACCCCCGCATTCCTTGTTGGCCTTAACCTTAATTTTTAATTCTTAATTAATTCTGTTATATGAAAAAAATAAAAAATAAAGTGCTGATCCCGTTGAGTATCGTTGTTGCTGTAACCATATTTGCATGCAGTAAAAACTTTTTGGATAAGCCACCAATAGGAACATTAAATCCTGCCATTGTAGCATCAGAAGATGGTATCCAGGGATTATTGATTGGGGCTTATTCTCTGGTTGACGGAGAGGGTGCATCAGGTGATGGTTTTGCATCAGGTGCATCTAACTGGATATTTGGTGGTGTTACAAGTGATGACGCTTATAAAGGATCAGATCCAACTGACGTGGCTGTAGCAGCTCCAATGGAAAAATGGGTAGATTTAACACCCACGAACGGTGCTGTTCCTCAAAAATGGAACCTTAACTATGCTGGCATACAACGTTGCAACGACGTATTGAATACGTTGGCAATTTCAACTTTAGTGGATCCGCTTAAGTCTCAAATTATAGCCCAGGCCCGTTTTTTAAGGGCATACTACCACATGGATCTAAAGAAGATATTTGGTAATATCATTCCTGTTGACGAAACAGTTT
>JANXWM010000680.1 GCA_025351145.1 Chitinophagaceae bacterium | reverse complement strand
CGACGCAAGAAAAGCTTCATCCTTATTCTTTACTTTGGCTCAAAAAAAATTCGCTCCCATGCTTCAAAATGCTCTATAAATAAAAAGTGGTTTTAGCATATTGCTTTTAGAAATTAGTTTCATTTAATGAATTACATTTATATTTAAACTTCTTTTAAAAAACAATGTGATGCGAACAAAAAATCTTACCCTTATTATTGCAATGCTTTTATGTAGTGCCCGTGTATTTGCAAATTCAACCGACAGTACTTTAACTGAAATAAGCGTGAACAATGTATGGGAAAACAACTTTCTGGCCATTGTAAACTATGATGACAATTGCAATATGGATTCACAGCTTTTTAAAACATGGGACCTTACTTTATCTGCGTGGGTAAATTCTTCGCAATACACCTACAAAAAAGATGCTTCCGGCCGGGCTACTGAAAGGCTTTACCAATATTGGGATGTGGCAAACAATGTGTGGGTAAACAGCCGGCTTTCTATTTATACTTATGCCAGCGACGGAACAGGGGGAACTAATTTTACAGCTACCAGTAAATCATGGAGCAGCAGCACAGGCACCTGGGTAAATTCTTCAAGGTATATTGAAAACCTGAATAGTGCGGGAAACGTTACTTATTTTGTTTACGAACGTTATATTAGCAATGCATGGACAAAGCAATCCCGGAATATTTACAAGTATAACGCCGAAAACCTGGTAACCTTTTTTGAGCTTGACTCATGGGTGAATGACACATGGACCAAATTCAATAAAACCAACTATAATTTTAGTAACAACTATGCAAAGCAAAACTCCGTAGGATATTACTGGGATGATGTTAACCAAAAATGGGTAAGCACTTTCAGGGATTTAACCAATTACCTGCCTGGAACGGGTATACCTCTAAACTACATCAGTCAAAATTATATTACCGGCGCAGGCGCATGGGTTAATTCAATGAGAACGAAAATAGATGTTACCGGCGATAGCCTGTTTAAAAATGGTATTACGCAGTTTTGGGATTCTAATTTAAACACATGGTACAGTTACAGCAAGGTAACACAGGACTATTACAGTGACGGGTCAGTGCATCACTACACTATTTATTTGTGGAACAGCACTACAGCCTCATGGGAAGACAATACCCGTAGCACCTACACCCACAATGGCTGCATTTTGCAAAGTGCCATTTCCACTTCGAAAATTGAAACAGAAACGGTTGCCCGCAGTGCAAATAAACCACAAGTGAGTGCTGAAATGGATGATAACATTAAAGCGAATATCAATGAACTTACATCATCGTATAACATCAACCTTAAAAATAACAGGCTGGATTACCGTATTGTTGTTACAGCAAAAAACAACCTAAAAGTAAACGCAGTTGCAGATAACAGTGCTGTCACCATTTCAAATGCAGGCAAGGGACAGTTCATTATATCACCTAATCCTGCTAAAGACTATTTTATTATCACTCCTTCCGCCACTATGCAACAGGTAAAAGCAGAGTTGAAATTATATGATCTCTCGGGAAAATTATTTATAACAAAACAAATTCAATTGCAGGGCGCTCAAAAAATTCAACTGCCTTCCAGTATAAAAGGAATATATATCGTACATATATCCTGGGCTAATCAATCACAAAAGCAACTGCTTTTTGTAAACTAAACAGCATTCTTGCTTTTGCCTTTTGCTGTTGTTCGAGGCAGCCGGGCTGTTATTTTGTGGGTTGTTACCAATGAAAGCAGCAATAAGAATAAGCTTATGTACTAAGCGGTATTGCTACTATTAAGCTTTGGTTGTGTCACTCACTTGTACAGTTGAATTAGAAATGAGCTTTTAACGAAGCGAAGGTTGGTAATAGTAACTTCGTTAAAAAAATGAACCGGAAAATAAAGTGAAAAAATTATTTTTATTACCGAAAAATTTATCCATATAAAAACAATGTTATGACAGCCAAAACTACCAACACTGTTTACTGGGTATCTACTATTATTTTCGCCGCATTGATGATATTCTCTGCAGCGGGTGGCCTTCAACAATCACAACCGGCCATAGAATTAATGCATAATGGCCTTGGCTATCCTGTATATTTTATACAATTCATCAGTGTAGCAAAACTGCTTGGTTCTATTGCTATTTTAATACCTGGTTTAAACAGGATAAAAGAATGGGCTTATGCCGGTTTGTTTTTTGACCTTGCAGGTGCTGTTTATTCAGGTATAGCATCTTCAGGTAAGTTCGACCCTATGATGCTTAGCATGCTGGCATGGATACTGCCGGGTATTCTGTCTTATTACCTCTGGCAAAAGAAAATGAAGGCATAAATATTTTCGGTTGGAGTTGTACATCAGCCGTTATACTTATAAAAGGGCGATAGATAAACATAGCTTAATTATTATCACTAAATTTATTTTTTATTTAAAATAAACTTCTATGGACCGGTATATTGTAATATCAAGTCATACTGTTGAAGATTGTAAAATGGATATAAAATATTTTCGAGAGTACCATGCAGGTTTTTTGACTCATTTTGAATGGGGATGTTACGACAACGACCATACCGCTTATGCTATTATTGAAGCCGAAAGCCATGAACAGGCTAAACTTGCAGTGCCTCCCGTTTTGAGAGATAAAGCACGGGTAGTAAAACTCACCTATTTTAAGCCGAAGGGAACCACAGACCACAGCCATGCATAAGGTTTAAACTTACCTGGATTTTGCTTGTGCAAAGCAATGTATATCTACAGTCCGCATTGTCAATTTAATTCGCATTGCATAAACTGCCCCATTACCTGGAATATGCCGCTGAATTTTACCTGGAAGCTATTGTTGCTGATAAAAAACAATTGTGTCCGAAGCTTTGAGTTTGCTATTTCGGCAACAGGCTTTTGTTTTAACGCCTGCAACAATTGGTTTGACAATGGCTTTGCTGTGGTGAGCGTAAAATTTACATCGGTAATACTGGAACTTTTTATGAGTACCATATTGGTTGTATCGAGTAAGTATTTTTTGTATTCGAGCAATTGAGGATCAGTGGTTGTATCGAGTATTTTACCAAAGGCATCAGTTAGTTCAATATTAAGCCAGGAGCCTGCTTCCATTTCAGTGTATATGGCAGTATTGAAAGCGTTATTCAATTCGTGATTGATACTTTCTGCTGCACCGGGGATGCTGAGGATAATTTTTTCATTTACAAAAGAATCTGGTGAAATATTCAGCTGCATTTTATCATAACATGGTTTTGTAATAAAGGTAACTGCGTTGCCAAATATATTTGGCTGATTCATTATCATATTAAAGTCTTTCACCTCTTTCACTTCTTTCATGGTTTTCATATTTACAATGGTACCAAGCCGGAACGTATCTTTTGTTTTGAGGAATACGGCGTTGCCAGCAAAGGATTCGCCCATACAACTATCGTGTGAACGTTTTCTTTCTTCCGCGATTTTTCCCTTTGGTATGGCAAAGGAAGAATCGGCAGAAAAATTGAACGCGGACGAAACCAACGGTTTGAAATGAATGGTTTGTTTAGGTTGATTGCCGGAGCATGCGCAAAATATATAGCCGAAAACAAGGGATAACAATATTAAATTTTTCATGTGCATCAATTTGAAAGAGGCTCATCAAATATAAACTTTTTTCTGTGCCTGCATTCTGGTGTAAGAATATTGCTTGTGTCACGTTAATAATAATAATCATTCGTGCCTTGCTTCGATCTGCGCTGCGGTAAAAGCTCAACAGAATATCCAAACGTACAAGAGTGCGACGCAACGGATGCTAAATAATATCCTTTGGCCCGGTTAAAAAATCTTCTTTGTATTTGTGCTTAATTCAATTAACTGAATGATTATTTGAACAGGCTTTTGTTTCGCTATTTTAATTATCTTTTTTTAAACAATGATTGAATATTTTTCTCCGAAATTGCGTATTAGAAATTGTTATTATGAAAAAAAGGGTTTTATTTTTTATAAGCATACTGTTTGTTGTATTTGCACAGGCGCAGGTTAAGAAGCAATTGGTTAATAACTGGCTTGTTGCACTGGAACGAAAGGATGGCAAACAGGTTGTATTTCAGCTTCAAAAAAAACAGGAGCAGGGCAGAGCAGTTTTGTACATAATGAATGCTGCAGAAAAAATAAAAATAACCGATTTAAAAACGGCCGGGGATTCTATGTTTTTTAATATGCCTGCTTTTGAATCATCATTCAGGGTAAAGATACTGGCTGATGGTAACATGACAGGAACATACATAAAAGGCACTGCTGCCGGAATGCAGTACTGGCCCTTGCATGCAGTTTTAAATATGCCTGAGCGGTTTGTTGCAAGCCTGGGCAATGCAAAAAAAAATATCACTGGCAAATGGGATGTTACCATCACCCGGGCCAATGGCACAATACGTAAAGCGGTTGCAGAATTTGAACAGAAAGAAAATGAACTTACCGGCACTTTTTTAACGCCTTCGGCCGATTACCGTTACCTGGATGGAATTGTAACCGGCGACTCCTTAAAACTTTCTGCTTTCGATGGCGACAATATCCGTTTATTGGAAGCAAAAATTGATGATGCAAATACAATATCGGGCGGCATATTTTATAACGGCTATACAGGCAAAGAAACATGGATCGCTGAAAAAAATGATAGTGCTGTTTTGCCCGAAGCAAGTGAGCCAACCCAATTGCGGGAAGGTGAATCAAAACTCAATTTTACTTTTAAAGATATTAATGGTTTGCCTGTTTCAATAAATGATAAAAAGTATAAAAACAAAGTAGTAATTATACAGGTTATGGGAAGCTGGTGTGCAAATTGCCTGGATGAAACCAAGTTTTTATCGGGCTTTTATAAAGATAATAATTCAAGAGGTGTTGAGGTTATTGCTTTGGCTTATGAATTAACTACCGACCTGGCAAGGTCGCAGGCCAGTTTAATGAAATTCAAAAAATTATACGATGTTCAATATCCTATGCTGATAACAGGCGCCGCTGCCGGTGATGATAAAAAGACAGAAAAAACACTACCTCAATTGACCGCCATTAAGTCTTTTCCTGCAACTATTTTTATTGATAAAAAAGGAAACGTAAGAGAAATACATACCAGTTTTTACGGGCCGGGCACAGGTGAATATTACACCGCTTATAAAAATAAGTTTTACGAAACGGTAGATAATTTACTTAATGAATAATTGGCAGGCGATTATTTGTAGCCAGGCAATATCTTTTCATGGCATCGCCTGTTGCGTCGCACACTTGTGCCGTTGAATTATGAATGGGCTTTTCCCGAAGCGTAGAATAGCATTAGCGATAAGCAGTATGGGGCATATTGAGTATGAAAGGGCCCTCAAAAAAAAATTAAAAAAGAAAATTGGAATAAATGGTTACATGCAGGTTATTGGCTGCTACTAATATTTATCGGTGCAAATAAATTTTTAAATCAAAACCACTAAATGCCGGTATTAATATTAAAAAATAAAAACATGAGAAAGATCATTTTGGCAGCAGTATTACTCGTTTCAGTTGGCAGTTTAAAGGCAAGTCCTTTTATTCATTCCGCACCTGTTTCTTTTAGCGTGGTTGCAAGAAATAATGCCGCTATTCCACAGGCTTGTGTAGATGCATACAAGGCAATGTATCCCGGTGCAACTACTATAAAATGGGCGAGAAAAGGAGAAGGTGTTTACCAGGTTACATTTATTTACAACGGCGTTAAATCTACTGCCCGTTATAGTGCTGCAGGTGTTTATCTTGGTTTATAAATCCCTCT
>JANXWM010000671.1 GCA_025351145.1 Chitinophagaceae bacterium | reverse complement strand
GAACTTACATTTAATGTGCATCCGCATGCTGCTGAATGGTTTCATTTCAACAATACTTTTTCTACTGTAAGAGCCATACAAAAAGGCCAGCCTGCAGAAACAAAATACCTGCCTTATTCACCGCCTGATAAACTGGTTTCTGGTATAGAGTTTACTGCAAAAAAAGCTGGTTCTGCATTTGCGAATATTTATTTCCGTGCAGATGTGGTGCATTGTTTTGAACAAAATAAAATTTATTACAAGTTTGGTGACGAAACAGTTACACCTGCCTACACATTACTCAATCTTGGGGCCGGTGCCGACATTACATCAAAAAATAAAACCATTTTTTCGCTGTACCTGTATGCAAATAATATTGCCGATGTTGCTTACCAGAGCAATATGAGCCGTTTAAAATATGGCGACCCAAATGCTGCAACAGGCCGCATTGGTGTTTATGAAATGGGAAGGAGTTTTAGTGTTAAACTTTTAGTGCCTTTTAATTTTAGTAAGTAGTTAACCGGGCTTTTTATAAAAATTTGATCCTGCAGCTGGCACCTCAATATTGAAATTTATTTTTCAGGAAAGGGGGTGCCATTTTTTTGTATAAATAATAAAAGAAATTTTTTTGAGCCGGACTGAAGAATATGAATGAAGCTTTAGTTGCGTCGCACACTTTTACTGTATACCTTCATTCAGCTTTTAACAGCCAAAGAAACGTCATCAATAAAAATATAACCCATGGCATGTAATTTCTCATTCGATCTTAACGAAAGCGCGGCAACAATTGTAGCAAAAGCAAAAGATGCCATTAGTAAAGCTGGCGGAACATTTACGGGCAACGATGCTTCAGGAGATTTTGTACTGTCAACCTTTGCAGGAAAAATTGTTGGCAGCTATACTGTGCTTGCATCTTCACTTGAAATTGCCATAACCAATAAACCCATTTTTGTAAGCTGCTCAATGATTGAGCAGGAGTTAAGGAAATTTTTGTAAAGTGTAATTTTATTTGCTTTAAAAAATTCTTATACAACAATATCATTTATCAAGCATATATAAACCTATAAATTTATCAAGCATGAAACATAAAAAAGGCATACTCTTAATCATTGTGGTAGTGCTTATTATTATTGGCGAAATTGTAAGGCACAATAACGGTAATACAATATTGAGCTGGGTTTTTAGCATTGCTGCTCTTGGTGTAGGTATATTTTCTGCAGCATCAAAAAATAGTAAGCTTAAAAGAAACGAACTTATTATTATAATTGCAGTTGCATTACTGTTTATACTGTATCCATTTTTCTTTAAACAGTAGCAACACGTATTATTTTTATTTTAAAGCCCCATTTATCAGGGGCTTTAATTTTTTATATCAGAGTTACATTTTTTAATACGGGGTTTTGCAGTTGGGTGTATTGGCTGTTGAAAGTTCATTCATAATACAACAGTACAAGAGTGCGACGCAACGACAGCTTCATTCATATTCTTCTGCCAGGCCCAAAAAATTATTTCTTCTTCTTTGCTTTATGTTTTGGCTTTTCGGTTTCTTCGTCAAGATCAGGTTTTAAAACCCATTCATAATCGAGCTGGCGTTTATCGAGATTAGCAGCTATAACGCGTATGTGCACCTTATCACCCATGCGGAAACTGCGGCCACTGCGGCGGCCCGTAAGGCAATATTCACCTTCAATCAAACGGAAATCATCGAACTCGCTCAGGCCCGTCATGCTTACCAAGCCTTCGCATTTGTGCAGCACCGTTTCAACCCAAAAACCAAAGCTGGAGACACCGCTTACAACACCTTCGAATATATCACCAAGATAATTTTTCATGAACTCAACCTGCTTGTATTTGTTGCCTGCACGTTCGCATTCCATAGCGGCACGTTCCCGTTCGCTGGTGTGTTTGCATTTCTCTTCCAGCTTTTTATCGGCAACAGGTTTATCGTTTAAACAGGCTTCAAGAATCCTGTGTACCTGCACATCGGGGTACCTGCGAATGGGCGACGTGAAATGACAATAATTTTCAAAACCCAAACCATAATGACCAATATTTTCTGTGGTGTACGCAGCCTTTGCCATAGTACGAATACCGAGTTGTTCCAGCACATGCTGTTCAGGCTTACCTTTTACATCGGCTAGCATTGTATTAAAACTATGCGCAATTTTTTCAGGTGTGCTTACATCAAAAACATGACCGTATTTTTTTGCAAACACTATGAATGGTGTTAGCTTTTTTTCATCGGGCGTTGCATGGATGCGGTAAGGAAAAGGAACAGGTTTTTTGTTCAACTTTATTTTAGAAACACTTTCTGCAACCGTTTTATTAGCCATCAGCATAAACTCTTCGATCAACTGGTGAGCTTCTTTGCTTTCTTTTACTTCAATGCCAATGGGCTTTCCTTTTTCATCTAATTTAAAACGCACTTCCTGCGAAGAAAAATTGATGGCACCCTTCTGAAACCTTTGTTTGCGCAGGCTTTGAGCGATTCTGTTGAGCAGCAATATTTCATCCATATAAGTGCCTTCGCCACTTTCAATGATGGCCTGCACATCTTCGTAGGTAAATCGGTGATCAGAATGAATCACTGTTTTACCCAGCCAGTATTGTTTTACTTTTCCGTGGATATCCATTTGAAAAACGGCAGAGAAAGTAAGCTTGTCTTCGTGCGGCCTTAGGGAACACAATTCGTTCGAAATCCTTTCGGGCAACATGGGGTTTACACGATCCGGCAGGTACACAGATGTTGCTCTTTTATAAGCTTCATCATCGAGTTTGGTTTCTGGTTCTACATAATGACTCACATCGGCAATATGAACACCTATTTCATAAAACCCTGTCTTTAATAAACGGATGGAAATGGCATCATCAAAATCTTTTGCATCAACAGGATCAATGGTAAACGTGAGTATCTCCCGAAAGTCTTTCCTGTTTTTTATTTCGCTTGGGCTGATGGAATCTGGCAGGCGTTCGCTCTCTTCCAAAACATCGTCACTGAACGAAAGCGGGAACCCTTTTTCAGCAAGAATTTCTTTCATCGCCATATCATTTACATCTTCGGCTTTCATAAGGCTTACTACTTCGCCAACAGGTTTTTTATCACCCTTCTCCCACTTCACCATGCGCACTACAACTTTGTCTTTATTCTTTGCGCCCTTCAAACTCTCAAGCGGTACAAACAGGTCGGGCATGGGTTTATCGCTGTCAGGTATAAAGAATGCAAAGTTGGTAGCAATCTGTATGGTGCCAATAAATTCAGTCTGCTTGCGGCTCACAACTTCTGTTATCCTTCCTTCTTTTTTGCCGGTGCTTATGTTTGCTTTGGTAATTTTTACACGAACCGTATCGCCATGCAAAGCGTTATTAAAATCGCCGGGGCGCACCAGTACATCGCCTGTCGCATCAGGTACTACCACATAGCCCATACCGGAGCGTGTAATATCAAGTGTTCCTTTTAAATTATGCTGTTCTGCAGATTTATATTTGCCTTTGGTCTTTGCTTTATTTTTACTCTTACTCATTTTTTCTAATTAAGACTATTAATATATTTTTTTCATTTTAGTAACCCAACATGGGAATTTCTATTGACCGTTCCTTGCGTCGCACACTTGTACATTTTGAACTTTACTGACCTTAAAATACAAACCTTTGGCGGCATGCCTTTCGCTGAAAACAAAGCAGTGTAACACTTGCAGCCAAAAGCTGAATAATGACTTACTGTACAAAAGTGCGACGCAACGGATGCTTCATTTATATTCTTCAGTCCGGTCCAAAAAATTCCTCCTTATTAATTTATAATTCCTCATTTTTCATTTACTTCCGGTCCTTTAAAATGCTTTATAAAATTAACGACAGACAAATTGAACTGCTCTGCTTCGTTAAACAAAAAAAAGTGTTTAATGGGCAATACATATAAAGGTAACTGCTGCAACTGATCGCTGAATTTAATTAACCTAACTGCATCTTTTTCTGTTGTAATGATGATCTTTTGCCGGGCAGTGATGACTTCGAATTTTTTCTGTATCTCTTTAAGATCGTCGATGCGGAAGATATGATGATCGCTGTAATCTACCTGGTAATAAGTGGATGCATGCTCTAATAAATACTGCTTTAATGGTTTTGGATTGGCGATTCCGCAAACCAGCAAAACTTCGAGTTCTTGTGTAATTTGAGTATGCACTTTTGTAAGAATGTGGTATGGAATTCCATAGGCGATGGCAGTAAAAAAAACCTGTTGGTTTGCTTCTGGTTCAAGCTCCCAAATGATCTTTTTTTTCTCAGCTTCATCGAGGTGCAGCGGGCACTTTGTTACCACAATAATATTGGCTCTCGCAGCAGATGAACGCTGATCCCGAAGGTCTCCGGTAGGCATAAAAAAATCTCTTGTATAGAGATCGCCGTACTCTGTAAGCAGTATATTGAAGCCGGCAGCCACTTCCCTGTGCTGAAAGGCATCATCTAAAATAATCGCCTGTGTTTCGGGCTTATCCTGCAGTATCTGGGGTATGGCAACAATGCGCTCCTCGCCCACTGCCACGGGCAGTTCGGGGTACTTTAGGTGGAACTGCATGGGCTCGTCGCCAATCTCTAAAGCAGTGGTATTTTCTTTGGCAAGTGCATAGCCTTTTGTTTTGCGTTTATAACCCCGGCTAAGTGTTGCAATCCTGAATTGAGGCAGCAATAATTCTACAAGATATTCTACCATCGGCGATTTGCCGGTACCGCCAACCACAAGGTTTCCAATGCAGATCAAAGGGAAATTAAACTGAGCAGAACGCAGGTATTTTTTGTTGTACAGAAAATTACGCACAATGATGATGAAACCATACAGCAAAGCAAAAGGCAATAACAATACTCTGAACGATTTAAGAAAAATATGATTAAAATTCATAGAGATTTTGTGGCGTTACGCAATAATTTAAAGGTACATCAAATACATCTCTGTCATCAATCTTTTCAACAGGTTCAAAATAGCTGAACCCTATTTTGATGACGTCTTCACGGCACTGAGCAAGGTACTTATCATAAAAGCCTTTGCCATAACCAACCCTGTACCCATGGGCATCGCAAACCAATAACGGAACAAAGATGATGTCTATTTCGGCAGGGGCAATCATCATTCCTTCTTTTGGTTCAGTAATGCCGTAAGTGTTGGTATGATAAACTGTTTCTTCATTAATAGCCACGGCATGCATGTGGGCTTTTGAAAAATCTGCCACCGGGTAAGCGATCTGCAAAACAGGAATTGAATGGCGCATAAATCCGGTAAAAAGGTGCGTATT
>JANXWM010000588.1 GCA_025351145.1 Chitinophagaceae bacterium | reverse complement strand
AAGCTTATCTGTGAAGGTCCGGGTAAAACAATTTATTTTGTAGATGCAAATAATAACTTTGGTTGCATGCCATATCAACTTGCCCCGAGTGTTATGATGCCACCGTTTAATCTCTACAATGATTATGATAGAAAAAAAGAAATTACTTCAATATGGATAAGTGACGACAGCGACCTGTATGCAGCCACAAATACAGATACTTTATATTTTATTGCAGAGGCAACAAACCTCTATAAATTAAATGCGGAAGGGAAAGCGATATTTTCTTTCACCCAGGAAATTGACAAGGATAGTAATTTTCTTGTTACCAAAGGTGCATTGCCGGTAAAAAAATTTGTTTTAGGCAAAGGAATTATTGCGCATTCATTTACGGGCAGTAACGACAATAAAAGAATAGTATTGATCGGCACGAATAAAGGCATATATGGCTACGATAAACAAACTGGCCAAAGTATAAATTATTTAAATACTGAACGAACTGGTGATCTAACGATCACAAATATGAATGCAGATAATACCGGTACCATTATTTGGTTCAGCACTTTGGAAAAAGGCATGGGGCGGTTCAATGCACTTACAAACAATCTTGAATTTTTTCCATATCCAAAGAAAAAAGTGAGCGATGGTACCAAATACCAGGTAGCAAATTTTTGCATTAAGTCTCCTACAGAATTCTTTGTTGCAATTGCAGATTCCCTGCCTGCAGTTTTTAATACAGAAACGGGAACTTATACTTTTATTGATGATACTGCATTTCGAAATACAGCAAATAAAACAACGGATATTCGTGCGGATGCTTTTGGAAATTTATACATAACAAAAGGCGGTGGGCTTTATTGGAGCAAAACATTTCTCAAAAACAGCGATAAATTTTTTGCAACTGACAGTTCTTTGACCGGACCATACATAACAGACATAACCATCAATGGTGAGCCTTATGATTCTAAAAATAATTATTATTTCAGGAATGAATTATTAAAGCAAATGGATCTGGCTTACAACGAAAATAAGATTGATATTTTTTATTCATGCCGTGGAGTAGATGCCGATAGTCTTATATACGCATATAAACTTGACAACTACGATAACAACTGGACCATTGTACCTTTTTCTGTTTTTGGTGATAAGATGAACATGGCAGATTACAGCAAATTAAAACCGGGTAAATATATTTTGCATATCAAAGCACGGAATAGTACACAACCCTGGCTAAAAAATGAGGTTCAATTAACAATTATCATTGCTTCTCCGTTCTGGCAAACATGGTGGTTCTGGCTGTCAGTAATTACAGGCGTTTCGCTTATTGTATTTGCAATTGTAAAGTGGCGTGTAAATGCGGTTAGAAAACAGGAAAGGTTAGTATCGAAACATGAAAAGGAACTACTTGAGCTGGAAGCCAAAGCGCTTAGGGCACAAATGAATCCTCATTTCATTTTCAACTGTATGAATTCTATAAAATCTTTGATACAGCAGAAAAATGACGATAAGGCTGTTACTTATCTTACTACTTTTTCAAAACTGCTCCGCACTATTTTGCAAAACTCAGATCAAAGGGAAATAAGTTTATACGATGAAATTGAAACCTGTAAATTGTACACACAATTAGAAAGCATGCGTTTTGGAAACAAATTCAGTTACCATTTTAATGTTGATGGATCGTTAGATTTAAAATCCATAACGGTTCCTGCGCTTATCGTTCAGCCGTTTATTGAGAATGCAATATGGCATGGCATTATGCCTAAAGAAGAAGGCGGCACGGTAACAGTAACAGTTGAAAAAAGGAATAACAATATATGCTGCATAATTGACGATGATGGCATTGGCAGAGAAATGTCGAAGCAAAATAAATTTAAAGGGGAGCCATCCACGCACCAGTCTAAAGGTGTGCATTTAACACAGACCCGCATTGATTTGGATAATGCATTAAACCAACGAAATGGGTCTGTTGAAATTATTGATAAGAATGATGAAGAAGGTAAATCAAACGGCACTACAATCATCCTGACTTTTAAAGAGTATTAAAATGATCAAAGCAATAATCATAGACGACGAGCAGCACTGCATAGATGCACTCGTAGCAGACCTTACAAAGAATTGCCCTAATGTAGAAGTTGCAGCAAAATGCGCTTCGGGTAAAGAAGGTATTCTCGCTATAAAAAAACATAAACCAAGGCTCATTTTTCTTGATGTGGAAATGCCCTGGATGAATGGCTTCGAAATGCTCGAAATGCTCGATACTATTGACTTCTGCATCATTTTCACTACCGCCTACGACAAATTTGCAGCGAAAGCATTCCGCATAAGTGCAGTTGATTATTTATTAAAACCTGTTGATGCAGAAGACCTTAAAGCTGCTGTTCACAAAGCCGAAGAAAAAATACTTTCTTCGGCAGGCGTGGTCAATATCCAGAACCTCTTACACAATATTAAGCAGCCCGCACAGCAGCAAAAAATTGCACTGCCCAATCGTGATGGGTATGAATTTGTTCAGGTAAATTCTATTCTCTATTGTGGTGCCGAAGGGGCTTATACCAAAGTAGTGTTTAACGATAAACATTCATTGCTCATCTCCAAAACGCTGGGAGATATAGAAG
>JANXWM010000572.1 GCA_025351145.1 Chitinophagaceae bacterium | reverse complement strand
TAGCTTCAATAGCATCTGCATTTATTTTATCATCAACACTAAAACTGCGTTTAAAACTGCTAACAGTGAATTCTCTGCGTAATGTTTTATAATCTTTATTTTCTGCTTCATCTTTCTTTTCGTAGCTGATTGTTAACAGGTCTTTTTCAAAGGTTATTTTAAAATCTTCTTTTTTTAATCCCGGTGCAAGAAGCTCAAGATGATACCCATCTTTTGTTTCATGAATGTTTACAGATGGAGTGTTAAAAGCCTTTGGTTTTGTTGCTGCAGGATAGTTATTAAACAATCCATCGAAGAGGTCATTAACTGTGCGGTAATCTTGTTTTACGAGTGTCATAGTTTTTTGTTTTTATATTTTAATAATTATGTTTTATAAGATTTTTCAAATTGCGTACCACTCGAAAAATGAGCCATGTTTTCAGTTGATTAGTCTTATGTATCTGCATTTTTAAGACACATTGTCTTGAATGAGTTGTTTTTTATGACTTTATGTCTATTTTTTATTCTTTTTTCTGTTTTAGAACTTTTACTATAAATTTGTATTCAATTTAAAAAAGGGGAAAAGAAATGTATCCAGCAGAAATTGTGATGCCGATGAAGGCTGAATTAACAGACAGCGGCTTTGAAGAAATGATAACACCGAATGATGTTGACAGTATTTTAAATAGCGAAGGAACTACTTTAGTAATGGTAAATTCCGTATGTGGTTGCGCCGCCGGTTGTGCCAGGCCGGGTGTAGTTATGGCTGTAAATAATACTACAAAAAGGCCTGATAGATTAACAACAAGTTTTGCGGGTTTTGATGTGGATGCGGTAAATAAGATAAGGGAACATTTATTGCCTTATCCTCCTTCGTCACCAGCAATTGCTTTATTTAAAGATGGTCAATTGGTGCATATGGTAGAGCGTCACCAAATTGAAGGACGCCCTGCTCAGGTTATTGCCAGAAATCTTATTGCTGCTTTCGAAACATATTGTTAGCAGTTAAATTTACCGTGTTCATGCAGTTTTTGCTCATGGATGGGTTAGTAAATAAAAACCTCCTCATTCCTGGGGAGGTTTATTTTTTATTTCGAGTTTCATAAATTTAATTCAACTGCATTAATTAGAGTTTCGCATCATTTTTATTATTGATGAGGCGGAATATTTGGTTCTTTTAACTATCATTGCGCCTGCCACTAATCTCAAATACAATGTATCCCAATTTATATTATCTGTTTAAGGACTTGTTTGGTATTGATGCACCATTTTTAAAGATTGTAAATTCTTTTGGGTTTTTTGTAGCAATCGCGTTTCTTGTTTCAGCATGGCTTTTGGGTAAAGAGCTAAAACGTGCTGAAAGCTTAGGGAAGCTTGGGTACAAGGAAACTACAATTACTGTTGGAGGCAAGGCAAGTATTGCAGAATTGATTATTAATTTTTTTTTAGGTTTTTTTCTGGGATTTAAAATTTTTGGTGTTTTACTTATTGATGGAGCCCTTAATGACCCTCAGGCTTTTATTTTTTCGAAGCAGGGCAGCTGGCCATTGGGTATAGCATTAGGATTATTTTTTGCCGGATTAAAATGGTGGGAAAAAAATAAAACCCGGTTACCAAAACCAGAGGAAAGAAAAGTAAGAATATGGCCCAGCGACAGGGTAGGGGACATTACTATTATATCAGCAGCTGGTGGTTTTGTTGGGGCTAAGATTTTTGATAATCTTGAAAATTGGGATAGGTTTATTCAGGATCCAATTGGTAACCTTTTGTCTCCAAGCGGATTAACATTTTATGGCGGATTAATTGTTGCTATTCTTGCCCTTTGGTATTACTTTCATAAAAATGGTATTAGTTTTATTAAGGTAGCTGACATTACAGCACCAATTTTATTATTGTCTTATGGCATGGGTAGAATTGGTTGCCAGGTATCTGGTGACGGCGACTGGGGTATTGACAATATGCAAAGGAACCCCCATAGCTGGCTGCCCGACTGGCTTTGGTCTTATGATTATCCGAATAATGTAAATATGGAAGGTGTTCGTATGCCGGATTGCGACTGGGGAAATTATTGCAATCATTTAGCTGTTCCGGTTTATCCTACCCCTCTTTATGAAATTATTATGGCAACCCTGCTTTTTCTTCTGCTTTGGTCAGTAAGGAAGAGAATAAAAGTTACAGGAAGGATATTTGCAATATACCTGGTTTTAAATGGCGTAGAAAGAGTATTGATAGAACAAATTCGTGTAAATACTACCTATAACGTATTCGGCTTTCATCCAACACAGGCAGAAATAATATCTACTGCATTCATCATAACCGGAACATTACTTTATATATATGCCCCTAAAATTTGGAAAAATAAAACTGATAAGGTAATGGCATAACTTAAACCCAAATTTTGAAGTAGAAATTTTTTGAGTCGTTAGAGAGCGGAGCCGAACTATAGATTTTTATAGCATCGTTCCTTGCATCGCACACTTTTACTGCAGAATATAACTGAGCTTTTAACAGCCAATACACCCAACTGCAAAATCCGGGTTAAACAAAATCAAACATTAATGTGGCCCCTTCTTTAACTTGACTTATGGGTTCATTTTATTCCGCTGCTTTATAAAATTTTACCGGTGAGTCAATAATAATAATTGCAAACACAGGGTTGCTCATAATCGTTCCGAACCTTGAAGAGTGTTGTCCTTCGACTGTGCTCAGGACAGCCTGCCAGGCCTTTTTGCTGCCATGAAAGAAGAACTTTGAACCGAGCGTGGCAAGAGAAGCTTCATAGCATTTCTGGCCTCTGCCTGATAAAAGAAGTCCCGCATTTCTGCGGGACTTGAATATAGTTTGAAATTTATTATGCTTCAGCCTCTTCGTAAGCACTTACTGGTTCGCATGTACAAATAAGGTTCCTGTCACCATGCGTATTGTTTACCCTTGCTACGGAGGGCCAAAATTTATTGAGTGTTACATAATACAAAGGAAACGCCGCTTCTTTACGTGTGTAAGCATGGCTCCATTCATCGGCACAAACCACGAATTGTGTGTGTGGCGCATGTTTCAGTGGATTGTCTTTTATATCTGATCTGCTTTCTTCTATGGCACGCACTTCGTTGCGGATGCTTAAGAGTGCATCACAAAAACGGTCAAGCTCTGCTTTGTCTTCACTTTCCGTAGGCTCGATCATAATGGTGCCTGGAACAGGGAAGCTCATGGTTGGTGCGTGAAAACCATAATCAATCAAACGCTTGGCAATGTCTTCGGCTTCAATCTCTGCAGTCTTTTTAAACGGACGCAGGTCAACTATAAATTCATGTGCACACTGGCCGCTGTGGTTGGTGTATAAAATGTCAAACTCTTTTTGCAGGCGTGCCCGCATATAATTGGCATTGAGTATAGCATATTCTGTAGCAGCTTTTACACCTTCAGCACCCAGCATACGGATATACCCGTACGAGATGAGCAGGATAGAAGCTGAGCTATAAGGAGCGGCGGAAACTGCGTTTGTAGTTTGCATGTTGCCATTTTTAAACACATGGCCCGGGAGGAAAGGTGCAAGATGAGCGGCTACACAAATGGGGCCCATGCCGGGGCCACCACCGCCGTGCGGTATAGCAAATGTTTTGTGCAAATTGAGGTGACAAACATCTGCACCAATTAAGCCGGGTGCTGTAAGGCCAACCTGGGCATTCATATTGGCACCATCCATGTAAACCTGTCCGCCATGCTGGTGAATAATGGTGGTAATATCTTTTACAGTTTCTTCGTAAACGCCGTAGGTACTTGGGTAGGTAATCATGATGCCCGCTAAATTATCAGCATGCAATTCTGCTTTCGCTTTAAGATCATCTACATCTATATAGCCATTTTCCAACGCTTTTACTACCACTACTTTCATGCCTGCCATTACTGCACTTGCAGGGTTGGTGCCATGCGCTGATATGGGGATCAGCATTACTTTTCTGTGGTGATCGTTGCGGCTTTCATGGTAGGCTTTAATGGCCAAAAGTCCTGCATACTCGCCCTGTGCGCCGCTGTTGGGCTGCAGACTGCATGCATCGAATGCGGTTATTTCGCAGAGGTAGTCGCTTAATTCATTGATCATTTGCTGGTAACCTTGTGTTTGATATTCAGGAGTAAAAGGATGCATTTTACTCCAATGGCTCCAGCTTAAAGGTATCATTTCAGTGGCTGCATTTAGTTTCATGGTACAGCTGCCGAGAGAGATCATGGAAGTATTTAAAGAGAGGTCTTTATTCTCCAGCATTTTTATGTAACGCATTATCTGGCTCTCGCTGCGGTGCGTATTGAATACAGGATGCATTAAGTAGGAAGATATTCGGATTAATGCCGCCGGAATATGTTTTAAACCGTCATCATGATGGATATCAAACGCCACGGGATCGGTATCATTTTCAAAACAGTTGATCAGATCGAAAAGGTCTTCCAATGTAGTTGTTTCGTCTAATGAAATACCAAGGTACTTGTCATCAAAATAACGGAGGTTAATCTGTTGGTGCTCTGCTTTGGATTTGATGGCCCCCGCATCTTTTACTTTAACTGTTATGGTGTCAAAGAAACTTTGTGATACCAGTTCAAAACCCCGTTCTGTAATTACTTCAGCAACTGTTTGCGTTAAAATAGCAATGCGCTGTGCTATTGCAAGTAAGCCATCAGGTCCGTGAAACACTGCGTACATAGCTGCCATATTCGCCAGCAAAGCCTGGGCTGTACAAATATTCGAAGTTGCTTTTTCGCGTTTAATATGCTGCTCTCTTGTTTGCAATGCCATACGTAAAGCGCGGTTGCCCTGTGCATCAATACTTACACCAATGATACGGCCGGGAAGGTTTCTTTTGAATTCATCTTTAGCCGAAAAAAAAGCGGCATGCGGGCCGCCAAACCCCAATGGTACCCCAAAGCGCTGTGCAGAACCTACGGCAACATCTGCACCCAATTCGCCAGGAGGGGTAAGCAGGGTAAGTGCCAGCAGATCGGTTGCCATAATTACAAAACCGCCCATGCTGTGTATGTAATGAATAAATTCACGGTAATCTTCTACGGCACCAAAATTGTTGGGGTACTGCACAATGGCACCACAATAAGCTGCATCTACCGGAGCTGTTTTGTAATCGCCAAAAACAAGTTCAACACCAATAGGCAATGCCCTTGTAACAATCACATCTTTTGTTTGCGGAAAGATGGCGTTGTCTATAAAAAATTTTGGTTTATCAATCGTTACACCTTTGTTTACATGGTGAAAAACCATGGCCATTGCTTCGGCTGCGGCTGTGGCTTCATCGAGCAGCGATGCGTTTGCAATAGGCAGGCCTGTAAGGTCGCTTACCATTGTTTGAAAGTTGAGTAAACTTTCCAGGCGGCCCTGCGATATCTCGGCCTGGTAAGGCGTGTATTGCGTGTACCAGCCCGGGTTTTCGAACACATTGCGCAGGATTACGCTGGGTGTAATGGTATCGTAATAGCCCATGCCAATATAGGTTTTGTACAACTTGTTTTTCTGGCTCATTTCCTTCACGAGCTGCAGGTATCCGCTTTCA
>JANXWM010000548.1 GCA_025351145.1 Chitinophagaceae bacterium | reverse complement strand
AAATCATTTTTATGTTATTAGCTAAACATTTTTTGAGTTTTATATCGTCTCTTTTTTTATTCTCTTTAAATGATTGATTTGCCCATTTTTCACCTTTTCCTGCAAAGTCAACTGGTTTAAAATGTTGAATCCCTTGACATTCAATTGCTATATTTTGTTCTGGAAGATAAAGATCCAATGATTGTCTTCCTAGCCATTTAAACCTCTTTAGTCTTTCATATTTTACATTTTGTTTATCCAAAATAGATGCAAGTTCACTCTCTAATTTAGATTCATTGCAAATAGGACAGCCGCTTTTTTTAGATAAATGATTATTAGGTGTAACCTCAAACTCACCATGTATTGGACAGATAAGGCAAACATTCTTCTGTCCATTTATATATTCAACTTTTGAGTAATCATATCTCTCACTAAACAACTCTTTTGCTTTATTAATAAAAAGTTCTTTACCTAGTGCTCTATCTTTCGCCATTTGGTCAAAATTACATTTAGGGCAACCATGACCTTGTAAATGTTGGTTTGCGATTTGTTTAAATTTTCCATGAACAAGACAAATAATTTCTACTTTATCAGTAGCATTAAAACACTGAACTTTAGAATAGTCATGTTTATCACCATGAATTTCTTTTGCCTTTTCAATAAAATAAGGTGTACTATATTTATTTACCTTAGCTTTAGCTATTACTCTCCCACACTTTCTACATCCACATTTTAGCCTAATGTGATTTTGTGGCAATTGGGTAAACGCCCCATGAATAGGGCATATAATAGTAATTGAAGTGTAAGTATTTTTCCATTCAACTTTTGAATAATCATATTTATCTCCATGTATTTCCTTCGCTTGGGTAAGAAATGTTTCTAAAGTAGTTAATCTATACTTTCCACGCTTATATTTCCAAGCACATTCTGGGCATCCATTGCCCGATAAGTGATTTGTGGGCGATTGATAAAACTCTCCATGTTCTGGACATATTATACAAACCTTTGCGTGGCTGCCAATGTATTCTACTTTGGAATAATCAAATTTATTACCGTGTACTTTTATTGATTTTTCTATGAATTGAGATGTGCTACTTTGAAGATTTTTATTCATCAACTCCATATATTTTTGGAATTACTTAATAAGGCTTGACTTCCCACTGAACAGTCGCCCGCTTGCGCATAACACGAATATAGACGTACTAAATCCCAAATCCAAAAAAATACAACAATTGGTTTTCAATACTTTTATAGTGCGTTTTTTGGATAGATGGTGCGGCTATACGTTTTTTTGGCTTCAATCTACGCTTAGGTAAAAGCCCATTTATAATCCAACTGTACAAGAGTGCGACGCAAGAAAAGCTTCATAGAATTTCAAATGCCCGGCTCATAAATCTTATCCAATCTTTTGCCCGTTACTTACTGGCTTACCGGGCTGCAGTAGTATTACTTTATTGTCTTCGTCATAGACACCCAGCACAAGGCATTCACTGAAGAAAGTGGCAATCTGTTTTACCGGAAAATTTACCACGGCTACTACCTGTTTATTTAGCAAATCTTCCTTTGTATAATGATGCGTTATTTGCGCCGATGAGCGTTTAATACCAAGCGGCCCAAAATCGATGGTAAGCTGGTACGATGGTTTGCGGGCCTTGGGGAAATCCTGCACATTGGTAATTGTACCAATGCGTATGTCTATCTTTTCAAAATCGTTCCACTCAATCATTGTGCTGCTTTTAAAATTTGATAAGTGCAATATAAATATTTATTAATTTTTGTTAACGGTTCGTAATCTTTAGGCAGCTTTAAGGCTATGCGGCATTTAGAAAATAATATCTGCCTACATTTGGGTGCCGAAAAAAATAATTTATGAAGAAAGTCTTTTCAGTTGCTGGTGTATCAGGTGTGTTGTTCATGCTCTTAATGGCATGTAACGGAAATTCCAAAGAATCCGACGCTATTGCAGCAACAGACACTTTAAATAAAAAAGATACTTCAGCAATTGACTGCCATTCAGGTGTGCCATCCCGTTTTCATACGGCAAGCGATACATTGCAGGCGGGTATGGCTACTACAGACCAGGGAACAAAAGGAATGGTAAAAATACCCGGCGGCACGTTTATGATGGGTGCCGATAATAAGCAGTCAAGCGAAGATGAATACCCAAAACATAAAGTTACCGTAAGCCCGTTTTACATGGATGCTGCCGAAGTAACCAATGCACAGTTTGCAGCATTTGTAAAAGCTACAGGGTATATTACCGTGGCCGAAATAAAACCCAAATGGGAGGATATGAAAGATGAGGTTCCGCCCGGTACACCGGAGCCTCCGGCAGACCAGATGGTAGCGGCATCGTTAATATTCCGGCAGAGCAATGGGCCGGTTGAATTAAGAGATTACAGCCAGTGGTGGGAGTGGAAAGCAGGTGCCTGCTGGAACCACCCAGAAGGCCCTGAAAGCAACATCATTGGCAAAGAGAATTATCCCGTAGTACAGGTATGCTGGGATGATGCCGTTGCTTATTGCAAATGGGCGGGTAAGCGCCTGCCAACTGAAGCTGAGTGGGAGTTTGCATCCCGTGGTGGTTTGGTTGATAATATATACAGCTGGGGTAATGAACCTGTAGACCAGGGCGCTGTAAAATGCAATTCATGGCAGGGTGAATTCCCTTATAAAAATACCGGCCGCGATGGTTTTGAAAGAGCGGCACCGGTAAAATCTTTTAAACCCAACGGCTATGGCTTGTACGATATGGCCGGCAATGTTTGGGAATGGTGCCACGATCTTTACAACAATGATTACTACAAAACCATTAAAGACGGCGCTGTAAATCCGCAGGGCCCTTCAAAAAGTTTTGATCCCGATGAGCCTTACACACCAAAGCGTGTGGTGCGTGGTGGTTCCTTTCTCTGCAACGATACTTATTGCAGCGGTTACCGCGTAGCACGCAGAATGAAAAGCAGTCACGATACAGGTATGGAGCATACCGGTTTCCGTTGTGTAAAAGATATTAACTAAAACAGGAGTTGTTATTTTTTGGGGACCCGGCAATAGAACATGCATGAAGTTTCTGTTGCGTCGCACACTTGTACTTAAGTAATACAATTCAGCTTTCAACAGCCGCAGCATCAAAATATTTTTTGCATGCGCACAATAGTTCCCTTGTAAATAGAACTGCAATAAAAAAACCCCTTTCGGGGTTTAAAGCTGTGGAGAGTATCGGGGTCGAACCGACGACCTCTTGCATGCCATGCAAGCGCTCTAGCCAACTGAGCTAACCCCCCATGGACAGAGTGAAAGAGTGCAAAAATAATGTTCGGGAGCATACAGGCAAAACCTAATTACAAATTGTATGTTTTATTTTACGCGCAGGGGCTGTTTAAAGCTGAGTTATAATCTGAAAGTACAAGTGTGCGACGCAACTAAAGGTGATGGCAGTAATATAGCCCGGCTCCACATATTAATACCCATGAAAGCAAGGTCATCATTACAATTGGCACTTTAAATTAATTAAAAGGCTCATAATCTATCTCAAGAAAATCTTCTACATATTTCAGCCAGAATTGCTCTATAAAAGTAACATGATCAGGATGATTGGTATATTGACCGTAAAGCTCATTACTGGCAAACTCCATAGACAAGCCATAGCCGAATTTATTTTTCTTACTGGTTTGTTTTAAGTATTCAAAATTTTGTACCCCGGGAATATTGGCCAGCATTTTTGCGGCATTAAAAAAATTCAAAACTTCTGCAGGACTTAATGAAGGCTTAAGTTTTAAAATAACCGAATGACGTACCATAATGTAATGTTTTTTCTTTCAAAATTATAAAGCTTCATCCACCAAATACAAAATGGATTCATAGTTTTCTTTTGCAGCTTCACTCATTGCCATTTCGCATGTTTTGGTAGAAGAATAATATCCATTGTACGTTTGTTGGGTTACTTCCAATGCTTCAGGATTTGTAGCAGCGGCAGTAAGTTCGGGAAATAAAAACCCACGGTCACCGGCCATGCCACAACAACCTGTATACTTTGGCACCGTTACTTCATTCGCAAAATGATTGGCAAGTGTTATAAACTTATTGCCGGTTTTCATTTTCTCCAAAGAACAAACCGGGTGCAATACAATATTGGTTTTCTTTTGTTTTACAAAAGCAGTTGGCATAACCATATCATGTAAAAAATCTACACTGTCGAGGATGGTTAACTGGTCGAATTTACTTTTGTTTTCTTCATCAAGTGCAGCACGGATATTATGCAATGTGTAAGCACATGAACTTACATCAATTACAACAGGCAGGCTTCCATACCTGCTGGTTTTCCATAATTTTCCGATGATATTATTTGCCGTAAACTGATAAGCATCTTTAAAGCCTTTGGAAGAAAAGATCTGGCTGCAGCAACTGCCACCGGCGTTTTCCAACACAACCACCTCTATACCAGATTTATTGCAAACACTCATAAAGGTTTCCATGATGTTTTTGTCTTTCCCTTCATAAGTACCCAGCATCCTTGATATGCAACTGGGGAAATAAATAATTGCTTGTTTATTAGATTTATCAAGAGCCTGTTGCTTTACTTTAATAACAGAGATATCTGGAGGATAACTAATTTGTGCAGACCATAACGGCATACCCGGAATAACTTTTTTTATTCCTCCTGTAATATTGGTCATTGCATTTTTGCCAAATAATTTATTGATTCCAATACCTATTTTTAAAGCAGTACGTGCACACCATTCAATGGTTTTAAAATGCTTTGCTGCCGATAAGGCAATCTTATTTGCAGTAGCGGAATGATTTTCCCTTCTTAAACGTTTAACTAAATCGCCGGTGTTAATATCAACAGGGCATGCAGTAGCGCATAACCCATCAACTGCACAGGTATCTAATACATCATATTGATATTGGTCTAACAGTAATTTATAATTCGAATCGTCACCTGCATTTTGTAATTGCTTTAATGCCCTTCTTATAACAATCCTTCTTCTTGGTGTAGCGGTAATGTCACGGCTCGGGCATTTGTGTTCGCAGTAACCGCACTCAATACATTTATCTATTTCTTCTTCAACCGAAGGAAGCTCTTTTAAATTTTTTATATGCGTGTTTTTATCTTCATTAATGATTACACCAGGGTTCAGCAACAATTGCGGATCAAGCGCAAGTTTGATCTTTTTCATGATGAGGTAAGCATCTTCACCCCATTCTGTTTCTACAAAGGGCGCCATATTGCGACCCGTTCCGTGTTCAGCTTTTAAACTGCCATTGTATTTTTCTACAACTAAAGTAATCACTTCACGAATGAAGAGATCATACCTCGTAATTTCTTCCTGTGTGCCGAAAGATTGCGTAACAACAAAATGAATATTGCCGTCTTTCGCATGGCCAAAAATGATGGCATTGTAATAATGATATTTTTTGAACAGTTCCTGTAAGTCTAAAATGGCATCGCCTAATTTTTCCACAGGGAAGGCAACATCTTCGAGTATTACCGTTGTGCCACTTTTACGCACTGCGCCTACTGCCGGAAATAAACCTTTGCGAACCTTCCATAAAAAATCCTGCTCTGCGGGATCATTCGTAAATACAGGTGCATTGAATAGTGAAAGTGACGATGTGGATGCTAAGAAACTGTTCACCCTTTCTTCCAGTGCATCAATGGTGTTTTCCTGAAACTCGATTAACAATGCTGATGCAGTTTCCGGAAGCGTTTTTACAATGGCCGGCATGCCGGGTAAATCTTCTACCGCATGCAGGGAAGCTCTGTCCATTAACTCCACCATTGCAGCCCCGGCAATTGTAAGTGGTACAATCGCCTGGCAGGCAGCGTAAATATCCGGGAAGTATAAAAGTGTTGCTGACTTGTATGGATAGTCAGGCACTGTTTGTAAAACAGCTTCTGCAATAAAAGCAAGTGTGCCTTCTGCACCAATCAGTAAATGTGCAAGAATATCTAAAGGGTGTTCATGGTCAATAAAAGCATTCAGTGAATAACCAACTGTGTTTTTGGTTTGATATTTTTTCCTGATTTTATTATACAATGATTCATTTGATGCAATTTCATTTTTTACATCACAAAGGCTATTGTATAATTCGTTGCATTCGTTTTCAAACCGGGTATAGTCTTCAGCATTTTCTGTATTGAATGTTTTGCCATCAGGTAAAATAAAACGGATATATTTTGTGGTGTGATAAGAATTTAACTTAACGCCGCAACACATGCCACTTGCATTATTGGATAAAATTCCACCCATCATCGCAGCGCTGATACTTGATGGATCAGGGCCAATTTTTCTTTTATATTTTTTCAGATAGGCATTTACCATTGCACCGGTAATACCGGGTTGCACCCGAACCAAATCACCGTCATTTTCAATTTGTATTTTATTCCAGTGCTGGCTAAGATCAACTAAAATGCCATCTGTTATTGATTGGCCTGAAAGGCTTGTACCGCCTGTACGGAACACCAAAGGGATTTTATGTTGCTGCGAAAACCGGAAAAGAGAAATGATCTCT
The DNA here is from genome assembly GCA_025351145.1 of Chitinophagaceae bacterium. GTDB lineage: Bacteria > Bacteroidota > Bacteroidia > Chitinophagales > Chitinophagaceae > Limnovirga. The sequence goes on along the minus strand of JANXWM010000548.1, from coordinate 909 downwards.
GCTTCGCTTACAGGTTGCACTACTGCCTGGGGAATCAGATGATAAAAACCTGCATCAGAAGCAAAAGAAACAAGATCAATATATCTTGACCGTATGCGGCTTTCCGGTAATATTTTTTTTAATGCTTCTATCATTTTTATTCCTGTGCTAATTATTATTTATAGTCGAAGGCTGTTGAAAGCTCAATTGTATTTCAACAGTACAAGTGTGCGACGCAACAAAAGTTTAATGAAAGTTCTCTTGCCTGGTTCAAAAAAATTAAAATGGCGATGGACTAATACATGTCCATCCGCCATCAACAATGAGTGTTTGTCCTGTTATATGTTTTGCTTTATCAGACACCAAAAATAAAGCAGTGCCGGCGATATCAGCAACAGTAGCCGGGCGACCCATGGGTGTTATCGTAGACCATATTTTTGAGTACTCAACATCTTCCAGTGTGCGTTCGGTTAATGTAGCGCCGGGTGCAATCGTATTTACATTTATTTTGTACTGCGACAGTTCTATCACTAAATTTTTTGCAAGCATTTCTAATGCGGCTTTGCTCATGCCATAAGCTGCAAGATCTTTGTGCGCCTGGTGGCCGGTTACCGAAGAAGTAAATAATAGTGAGCCACCTGCAGATTGCTTTTTCATTTGATTGGCTGCAGCTTGTGCAAGAAAAAAAGTACCGCCAAGATTAACCTCCATTACCCTAAAAAATGATTCAGGTTTATACGTAAAAAAATCGCCGAATAAAGTAATGCCGGCATTAGCAATCACAATATCTAACTCACCAAATTGGGCTACTGCGGCATCTACCATTTGCTGAATAAAAGTTGTATCGCTGGAATCGCCTGCAAGCACTATGCAATTCTTGCCGGTATCTCCTGCAATAAGTTTTGCGGCGTGGTCTGCCAGTGTTTGGTC
>JANXWM010000534.1 GCA_025351145.1 Chitinophagaceae bacterium | reverse complement strand
TATTTGGATAAGGCATTACAAAGAAAGCCATCCAAACACGCCCCATATGCCAGATAGGAAACTGACCGGCACACATTACAGCAAAAATTGTCATAGCTTCTGCTGCACGGTTTACGCCTGTTCTCCAACCCTGACGGAACAATAAAAGTATCGCCGATATCAAAGTACCGGCATGACCAATACCTACCCACCAAACGAAATTGGTAATATCCCAGCCCCAGCCAATTGTTTTATTAAGGTTCCACTGGCCTGTACCATAAACAACTTCATCGTAAACGCTGTACACACCAAACATCAGTAAAGCTGCAGAAATAAAGAATCCAACATACCAGAGTTTACTTGGTTTGGCTTCAATGGGCCTGCAAATATCTTCTGTTACCTGGTGAAAATCTTTTTTACCATACACCAGTGGTTCCCGTAATTGTGATTCGTATTTAAGATGCATTTGATCTGGTTATTTTTTAATCTGTCTTATCTTTTATAATACGTAATAAAATTATGTACTTAGCTTTTGCTCACTTTTCAGCATCCTTGCGTCGCACTCTTGTACTATATAACACCATTCATCTTCAGCCTCCTAATTCAATAACTTAGAGATTACAAAAGAACGCTTCTTTAGCTTTATCCTTCAGCTTTGGCGTCTTCATCATAAGTATTACGCACTTTAGCCAGGTAACTTACATTAGGCAAAGTATGCACCTGCTCAATTGAGTAAAACTCTCTAAAATGATTGTCAACGCGATTTTTAACGATCGCACTTTTACTGTCATTAATATTACCAAAGACAATTGCATCAGTTGGGCAAGCCTGTTGGCAGGCCACCTTTAAATCCCACTCATCATTAGCACCAGTCTTAAGAGGCCTGCTCGCTTTCTTCGCCTTAAGCTTGCCTTCCTGTAAGCGCTGAACACAAAAAGAGCATTTTTCAATTACACCCCGGCTTCGTACCGTAACATCCGGGTTAAGCACCATTCTGGAAAGATCTTCATTCATTACATGAACCACATCATCTAAATGACCGACTATTGTCTGGTCTTGGTTATCGGGAAAGCTATCAGCTCCGGTATAATCGGCCCAGTTAAAACGGCGCACTTTATATGGACAGTTATTGGCACAATATCTTGTTCCAATACAACGGTTATAAGTCATTTGATTTAACCCTTCACTGCTGTGATTGGTTGCGGCAACAGGGCAAACGTTTTCGCAAGGAGCATTATCACAATGCTGGCACATTAGTGGTTGAAATACTACTTTTGGATTATCAAGATCCCCGCTGTAATAACGGTCAATCCTCATCCAGTGCATTTCATGAAAACGTGCTACTTCACTTTTACCAACAACAGAAATATTATTTTCAGCATTGCATGCTACAACACAAGCTCCGCATCCAGTGCAGGTATTCAGGTCCACGCTCATTCCCCAATGAATACCCGGTTTATCAAAATATGGATATATGGTTCCCTGTTTTTCAAAATTCTCTAATCCACCCCATGGCTTTAACTCCTCTTCACGCTCATCCCTTACTTCACTTGGATCTTTTTTGAATTGAGTCAGTGTAAGTTCTTTCATTACTTCTGTACGTTTGCCCTGAGGAGTGTCGTAAGAAGCATGAGTTTGTGTTAGAGCTACCTTATAAGTATCATCAGTTAATTTAAGAGCAACATCAGGCACTGAAAAACTTATCGTGCCTCCATTCATCCATGCAAAAGGATAAACATTTTTTCCAACCCCATCAGCAGTTCTGCCGGTTTCCTTAGACCTTCCATATCCCAAAGCAATACCAACAGTTTTGGAATGTGTTCCTGGAATAATAAGAACTGGTAAAGAAATCGGCGATTTACCATTTACAGTTATCCTTACAACCTTTTTATCGGGGTGCACTTCATAAGAATCTGATTGTCCCGGATCTCTCAAATCTATGCCCAACAGTGTTTTTGCCATAAATGGAGACATAACCAGATAATTATCCCACGTTGCTTTAGTAATGGGGTCGGGCATTTCCTGCAACCATGGGTTTGTAGTACCTTGTCCCGCACCTATTGCAATTTTTTGATATAAAACAAGTTCAGTACCCTCTCCCTTCTTCGCACTGTTAACTGTAGAAAGTGCAGCGGAAACAGCAGTTGCATTAAATGTCGCCCCTGTTAAGGTTGCCTCTGATGAAGGATTAATTATACCATCCTGTAAAGCCTTATCCCAGGCAGTTTCTCCTCCCAGTTTAGTAACCCAATAGTTTTTTACATATCCAAGATAAGTTGTTTCGGCCCCACTCCATTTTAATAAATTATCCTGCCATTGGCGGGTTTTAAACAACGGATAAATCGTTGGTTGAATTAAAGAATAATATCCAGATTTCGGTTCAGTATCTCCCCAGCTTTCCAGAAAATGATTATCCGGTATTACATATTTACAAAGCTGCGTAGTCTCGTCAAGTCTAACATTAAAAGATATAGAAGTTCTTACTTTTTTTAACCCGCTTTTGAATTTATCAGCCTCAAACCATGTGTATACAGGATTGGCACCATGGATCAATAATGCGCCTACACTTCCGGCATTCATATCATCAACTAATCTGGCAAAATCAGCATCAACCCCTTGTTTATAATTTGCAGTAACAGCCCAGTCAATAGTTTTTCCACCAGATAATAAGACTTCATTTATTGCATTCACCAGTATTTGCACATTTACATCATTACTTCCGCAAACAACTAGAGAAGCGCCCTTATTAGCTAAAAGTTCCTTAGCTGATTTTTCTATTCCCTCTTTTAGTTTTGGATCACTAACTCCATTTACTGCTTGCCCGTTAACAGCGTTTAGTAAAGCCGCAACAACAACTCCCGTTTCAGATGGTGCATGCAAAAATCTGTCGTCCGCATTAGACCCTGTAAGACTGGGTATTGATTCAAAATGAATATGCTTACTCATCGCCGGAGACTTCTCATTAAGCTTTTTCCCCTTTGAATATTGCTTTGAAAATTCTATAGGACTCAACCATGTCCCAAGAAAATCAGCTCCGATACTTATGATTACTTTTGCCGCATCAAAACGATATGAAGGGATTGCCCTTTTACCATAAGTTGCTTCATTTGCGAGTAATATACCACTGTAAGAAACTGCATCATATTGAATATGACGGCTACCAGGGTATTTGGCAATAAATTGATTGATTATTTCAAGTGTTGTGGGAGAGTTTACTGTACTCGTAAGTATTACAGCAGGAGTTCCGCCTAATCCAGATATAACCTGACTTACAGCCTTATCTGCAATCTCAAGTGTTACTTCTTTTCCATCAATTGTAGGGAAACGTAAACGTGCATTATCATATAAATCCAATACAGATGCCTGCACCCTTGCAGAAGTACCACCTTTTGTTATAGGCGATAAATCATTCCCCTCAACTTTAATAGGTCTTCCATCTCTTACTTTCGCTACAATACTCACAGCATCGCCATCCTGAACATAGGTAGTAGCGTAATAATTTGCGACACCCGGAACTATATCCTCGGGCTTATTGGCAAATGGTATAGCTTTTTTAACGGGTATTTCGCAGCTTGCAGCAATTGCTGCAGCTGCGGTACTAAAACCAAGATATTTCAGAAAATCTCTCCTGGGGGCTTTCGCTTCAAGAAAAGTATTATTATCCGATACGAAAGGCAATTCTTCCTGGAACTCATCTTTAGCAGCTTTCTGGTATGCTTCTGAATTGTTTAACTCTCCGAAACTTTGCCAATGCTTATTGTTACTCATATAATATAAATCAGGGATTTATAGTTGACAGTTACTAAAGGTATTTCGATTATTCAACTCAAACAAACTGAAATCAAAACAGTTAACGGCAATTAATAATGACATTTCTGGCATTCGGTACCGCCGATATTTTCAACAGTTACACTATCCATGGTACCATTCTTAATATCCTGGTGGTACTTTTCATAAATACTGTAAAAACCATTATCAGCGAACTGCACTTTTGATTCACGATGACAATTAATGCACCAGCCCATGCTCAATTCAGCAAATTGTTTAACCTCGTCCATTTTGGTAATTTCTCCATGACAGGTTTGACATTGAACTTTACCAACCATGATATGCTGAGAGTGGTTAAAATATACATGATCCGGAAGATTATGTACACGTACCCATTCTATAGGCTTCGCTTTTGATGCATCCCATGGCTTACCTTCTTCAAAAGCCGCATATTTATACAGCTTCTTTATTTCATTTGTTCCATTAACTTCAACCCCTTCTGCAGTGTACAGCGGATCACCTTTATATTCATTAATGGCCATGTGACAATTCATACATACATTCACTGAAGGAATATTGGCATGCTTACTTTCCTGAGCGCCACCATGGCAATACAAACAACTGATCTGATTTACACCTGCATGTACTTTATGAGAATAAAAGATAGGCTGAGAAGGTTCATAATTCTGAGAGCGGCCAAGATCAATAGCCCCCATTACCGTATAATATCCACCTATCGTAAACAAAACCAAGGTGCCAAACATGATGTACAACTTATTCCTCCAAACTGGAACAGGCTCCATCGAAGGAACGCCCTCTTTATCATCAGCCAGTTTTTTAAGGTTGGCATTAACCTGTAATAATATAAATGCTACTATGGCAAGGACAAGGGTAAGTACTCCAAAAAGAAGTGTGTTATCACTATCAGCTGCAGCAGCCGTGCTTCCGTTACCACCGCCCGCAACAGGGTTTCCCGCAGTCGGAGGCGGAACAGATTTTATATAAGCAAGAATAGCATCAATATCTTTATCGGGAAGATTGGTAAAGATGTTCATTGCTGATTTATTGTACTCATTGTACAAATTGTTGGCATAGGGATCTCCTGTTTTTAGAAATGCCTGGTTATTTTTAATCCACGAATGTAATTTTGTTTTATCGGGCCAGCGGTCTTCAACACCTGCCAATGCAGGACCAACCAGTTTCTTGTTAACCTGATGGCAAGATGCGCAGTTTTGAGTAAAAAGGGCTTTACCGTCCTGCGAAAATGAATTATTACTGAAAAGCACTAAAAAGCCGAAAGCGATAATTATTGTTAGTTTTCCCATAATGCTTCTTGAGTGGATCATATTCACAATACTGTTGTGTAGATGTGGAAAAATATCCCAGATGGCGACAAAAGTATGACAGGAATTTGACAAATCACCATACGTTTTAATTTTTTTTTAGCAGTTTTTTGTATGACTCTTTTATCTTATCCACTGCGAAACTAAATTATAAAAAGAGGTGCCCCTTTTTTCTTGAATTTTTGAATTAAACAAATAGTTTCTTTTAAATCAAAGTTTTAAAGCAGATTTGCAAGCGAATTAATAATATCATTTTCTTAGGTGAAACACAAAAAACACAGAATTGCAATCTTCGCATCGGGTAATGGCAGCAATACAAAAAACATCATTGAATATTTTGCACTTTCAAATAACATCTTTGTAGTTTTAATCGTTTGTAACAAACCTGGGGCAGGTGTTTTACAAATTGCCGAAGAGAATCATATCAATTCTCTCCTGGTTGAAAAAGAAGAATTTTTTCGAGGTACCTCATATAAAAACGATTTAAAAGAAGTCCGGGTTGATTTTATTATACTCGCAGGCTTCCTTTGGAAAATTCCACTTAATCTAATAAAAGAGTATCCCGGCAAAATCATTAACATTCATCCGGCGCTTCTTCCTAAATTCGGCGGCAAAGGGATGTACGGTAGTCATGTTCACGAAGCGGTGATAGCTGCCGCTGAAAAAGAAAGTGGAATTACAATTCATTATGTTGATGAGTTATACGATCACGGCAGGCATATTTTCCAGGCAGTATGCCCGGTATTACCTGACGATACTCCAGAAAGCCTGGCAAAAAAAATTCATTTGCTCGAATATGAATATTACCCAAAAGTAATTGAAGATGTCCTTTTAAACATTTAAACAGTAGTACGGTCTAAAATTCCAATATCCAATTGTTTTTAATAGTTGAAAACCAAAAGCATCATCTTAAAAAAAATATCATGAAGTCTTTGCCCCTGTATTTAATAGTATTGGTATTTGCAGCCTGTAACAAAAGCGATTATGTGCCTGCAAAGGGAGGTGGCAGCGGAACAAAAAATAAGATTATAGGCAACGTTGTTTTATACGACGACCTCACCAATAAAGTTCCATCTTTCGACAGCATGACGGTACATTTGGATGGAACAACTTTTTCAACTGTCACAGATTCATCAGGCAAGTATTCCTTTAAAGATGTTCCGCTTGGTAGCTATACAGTAGTTTACGAAAAACCCGGCTATGGCACTTTTAAACTCGATACTTTTAACCTTGTTCAAAACATTACCGATACACCTGCCATTATTCCACCAAAAATTTTGGGGCAGCTTTCCACAACTGCTGTTATTGATATGTTTCCAAGCATTGAAGGCGATTTTATTAAAATAGTTGCCACTATCGACCCGCCAGGGAATGGTTCTACCGCCCGGGCAGTAAGATTTTTTTATGGAAACGATTCACTCGTTACAAAAGAAAATTTTTCTGCATTCAGCCCTGTTTATGGGGTTAAAAGTGCTAATGCAACGGAAAGAATTGACAAGACGGATTTTTATTCAATGGGTTTTAGTGCAGGCGATACAGTTTATGTAAAGGTCTACGGCGATGCATTTTTCTCAAATGATTATATCGATGTTCCTTCTGCTAAAAGAATATTCCCAAATCTTAATACGAACAGCAGTTCACCAAAATCTTTTATTCTGCCCTAATTCCTATACCTTATATATAATATATAGCAGCAAATAAAAATAATGAACCCGGCAAGTGATGCTTTGTTGATCCTTCCTTGCGTCGCACTCTTGTACTTTAGAATAGTTTTGAGCTTGGGGTTACACGTAAAAGCTGTTGTGTGTTTTGCTTGCGGCTTACGGCTTGCAGCCTGAAGCTGAATATATTCCAATCGTACAAGAGTGCGACGCAAGTAAAGCTCCATGCAGTTCTAAAAGATGGGCTAAAAAATCTTCTATAGTTAACAAAAATCTTATCCAGGTTTACCTGCCCTGCCGTTGTGGCTTTCCGCTATATCTTCTTTTCTGTTCGGGTCTTTGGCTACGTGGGTTATAAGCCGGGGCGGGGCCAAACTGCTCTGGTAGTGCAACTTTTGGTACATCCTTACCCAGCAGTTTTTCTATACGTGCAAATTTTTGCTGCTCTTTTTCTGTAATAAAAGTGTAGGCTGTGCCCTCGCTTGCAGCCCGGGCAGTACGGCCAATTCGGTGCACATAATCTTCACCATCATTGGGCACATCGTAATTAATAACGAGGTCTATATCTTCAATATCAATACCGCGTGAAAGCAGGTCGGTTGCTACTAAAATCTTAAGCCGTTTGTTTTTAAAATCAATAAGTACCTGCTCCCTCTGTTCCTGCAAAAGATCTGAGTGTATTTCTTCAATAGAGAATTTGGTCCGCTTTAGTTCGCGGCTCAGTGCCTTTACATTTTGTTTTTTGGAGCAAAAAACCAGTACGCTTCCAAAAGCCTTTTGTTGTAAAATATATTTTACCAGCGGAATTTTTTGTGGCTCATAAAGCACAAACGCTTCCTGTACAATTTTCTCCGGAGGTTTTGATATGGCAATATTTACTTCAACAGGGTTGTGCAAAATCTTTCTTGCAAGGTCCCTCATCCGCGAAGGCATAGTAGCCGAGAATAGCAGGTTTTGCCGCTGCTTTGGAAGAAATGAAATGATCTTGGTAATATCATCGTTAAAACCCATATCAAGCATACGGTCGGCTTCGTCGAGTATCAGGTATTTAAGTCCGTCTAATTTTACGTAGCCCATGTTCAGGTGGGCGATCATTCTGCCGGGTGTGCAGATCACCATATCAACACCGCTGGATAAAGCTTTCTTTTCGGCAGTAAACAAACTACCATCGCCACCGCCGTAAACCGCGATGGAATTAACTGAAGTAAAATAAGAAAGCCCTTCCATGGTTTGCGCAATCTGTATAGCAAGTTCCCTTGTGGGCACAATAATCATTGCGTTTATCTGGTTGGCTTCGTGATGCGAGGTGAGTAATTTATTAATTACAGGCAAAAGAAACGCCGCCGTTTTACCGGTTCCTGTTTGCGCAGATGCTATCATGTCCCTGCCTTCAAGTATCTGGGGAATCACTTGTTCCTGAACAGGGGTTGCGTTTTGATAGCCCATGGCATCAATACCTTCGAGCAGTCTTTCGTCGAACCCAAAATCTTTAAATGTCAAAATCGTTTATTCTTAATCAATGATGTAATACGGTAAAGATAAGCGGATAAAATTGTAAAGCCTTTTTTGTAAGGGTTGAAATTTAGCAGAAACAATCTTAAAATATTTATGAACCAGGCAATTTGAATGCTATTAAGCTTCTCTTGCGTCGCACTCTTGTACTGTAGAATAACATGCAGCTTTTACCGTAGCGTAGAGCCTTTACAGCAATACTAAAGCTCCCTGTCAATTAAATAAAAAAAGGTTTATAAACCGGTAATTATCAGGCTTCCGCGGTTTCAGCAGCAAGCACAGCTGCCTGAGCTATTGTGCAGTTCTTAATAAGCAATTGAAATTTTGTATTCAGGCTTACCTCGTAATTATTTTCCTGCAGCAATTGTTTAATTATTTCATCTTCCTGAAGTACAGTTGCCAAATGACTTGCAAGTAATGAACTGCTGATAAGGTTGCCTACTTTTCCATTGGTAAACTCAATAATGAATTTATATCCTGCTTTGCGGCCGGTGCCGGCCCTTTCAAAATCAATCCTGTTAAGGGCAAGCTTTTGCTCGCCATTAACTGAACGCTTCATAAGAATTTTAATTACAGGCAGGTATTTGCTCCAGATAGATGTGTACATATTCTTAAAGATTTTTTTCGGAATAACTTGCCAGAGAGGTTGCTGACTTTTATGCTGCTGATGAATGCTTACTTAAAACTACAGTGTATAATGCCTCAATGATATGTCAATATTTGTAAAGGTACGTTTAAAATGCTGGTTTCAAGCTTTTGTATTTTTTTGCTGCTTAAAGTTTGTTCAATTTGTTTTAGGTTTTCTTTCACCGGATGTATTTTTGATAAATCAACTGGTTTAATTAAAAATATGTTGACTCATTTATGCTTCCAGAAATACCACAGCCAAACCCGGAACTTCTTAAACAATTGGTAACTATGCAGATGCCTTTTGGCAAGTATAAAGGCACATTACTTTGCGATATTCCCGTTTTTTACCTGGAATGGTTCCGGCGAAAAGGGTTTCCTAAGGGTAAACTTGGGGTGCTGCTGGAAACAATCTATGAGATTAAATTAAATGGTTTGGAGGAATTACTTGAGCCTTTGAAACGGAAGTAAGTATGAATTAGAACGACCTGGTATTTATTGGCAGGATAGAACTTTAAGCCTCAGCTCAATAAAACTTTGAACGTACAAGTGAGTGACACAAGGAACGATGAGTAAAGTTATACTGCTGGTCAACAAAACAATATTAACTTACAGGAACAGCAGGCTGATAAGCCAGTCCATTTTTACCCAATTGAATTATAATACGCATGTGTAAGGCGAAGGCCGCACCCATGGATGAAAAAGAATAATATGGAAGGTTAATTTTTTTACAGTTTTCTTCTACAATTTTGCTTAGCGCAGGGTAATGTATATGGCTGATACGTGGAAAAAAATGATGCTCTATCTGGTAATTTAATCCACCTACAAACCAGGAAACAGTCTTGCTGCCCATTGCAAAATTGGAAGAA
>JANXWM010000446.1 GCA_025351145.1 Chitinophagaceae bacterium | reverse complement strand
ACCAGCTTTTGTTTTACATGGCATCTTCGTTGCGTCGCAATCCTTTCATCTTTCTGTTATTAATTTATCTGTGGACGAGAAGCTGGACTCGAACCAGCACTGTCACGGCTTCAACGTGATGCTCTGCCATTGGAGCTATTCGTCCTTATCAAGACCTGTTAAGTTTTAAAAACCTAACAGGTCTTTTTCGAAATTGCGGATGAAGAAAGATTCCCAGCCTGAACGGTTTCAGTCGGGCAGGGAACTTTCAACCTGGCGCTTAACAAACACCTGCTCTGCCGTTGAGCTATTCATCCATTGTTGGCCCGGTGCGGCTCGAACGCACAACCCTCCGGTTAAAAGCCGGATACTCTGATCCAATTGAGCTACGAACCATCTTTGTTGCGGCTGTTTGATTTGAACCAACATCTGAAGCTTATGAGACTTCTGAGTTAACCATTACTACCAAAGCGCAATATGTAGTAAGCCTGAACAGATTCGAACTGTTACAAAGTGGTTTCTAAGACCACTGCCTCTTCCGTTGGGCTACAGGCCTATCTGTTGGCTTAGAAAGGTTCGAACTCTCATCACTGCGTTCGAAGCGCAGCATTCTTCCATTGAACTATAAGCCAGTCACAGTAAGGCTTTCAGACTTGAACTGAAAACATTCATCTTATGTTTACCTCTCAGAAAGAAAGGAAGATGAGTATGTTACCCTTACACCAAGCCGCATTATTTTTACATGGTTGACTCCGGGGCTCGAACCCTGTTCTTCCGTTGCACAAACGGATGCTTTACCAAATAAGCTAAAGCCAACATTTGTTGTTGAGGATAGATTCGAACTATCGCCATCAGTGTCAAAGACTGATATGCTAACCATTGCACCACTCAACAATTTTGTGGACCGTAAGGGAATCGAACCCTTCCAATAACATTGCAAATGTTTTTCGCCAGCCTTGGAACATGACAGCCCATCTTGTATAGCAGGCAGGGCTCGAACCTGCATCCTCTCCGTTCCAGGCGGAGTATCCAACCTATTGGAATGCTGCTATATTTTTTGTACCAAACTTTCGATCCTTTATTGAGCGTCCCTTGCGTTGCACTCTTGTACATTCTGATTATAATTCAGCTTTAGAAAATACATAAAAAAAGCCCGGTCAATTTTATATGACCGGGCTATATACCTCCTCCGCTGATTCATCAGCAAAGATCTTTATACCACGGTCGTTTATGTTTATGCAGTTCTCTTCCATCAAAGCAATAATTATTTCCATGCTCATCATTGCCGCCATTTAAAATGGGCAGCGATGCATTACTGCGTTTGCTTTGTACTGTATTTATTTTTACTGTTATCAATTGCAACATTTTTTGTTTTGTTATTTGTCTGAACTATGATTTGGTAAGATTATAAAGATTTATGGGCTACATGTTTTATAATCCACTTAATCACTTAAATCCATCCAAATCCCCGTTCAGACAATTTGCTCAATATATAATCCAACCGTACAAGTGAGTGACACAACGATGCTTAATTCTTATTCTATACCCTGGCTCATACTGCTTCTTTATTTGCACATCTTCGCATTCTCACATTTGCACATTCACTATACACTCACTGTTTTCCACTTACCTCTTTTAAAGAAGAAATAAGCTGCAATGGCCATTGCTGTTTCTGCTACTGGTATTGCAATGAATACGCCGGTTGGCCCCATGCTGAAATAATCTGCCAGCAAATAGGCCAGCGGTATTTGAAATAACCAGAAGCCAAAAAGGTTGATCCATGTGGGTGTCCAGGAATCGCCGGCGCCATTGAAAGAACTTGTCATTACCATGCCGATGCCATAAAAAATATAACCCATTGTTATGATGCGCAATGCCTGTGCTGCTATTTGCTGTACCGCTGCATCGTTGGTAAAAATGCTGATGATGGGTTCTGCGCCTATCAAAAATATCAATGATACAATACCCATAAATACCGCACTGTACTTTGCTGTTTTTAATACAGATTCCTGTGCACGTTCCGGTTGTTTGGCACCAAGGTTTTGACCAACCAATGTTGCCGCCGCATTGCTTAAACCCCATGCAGGCAATATGAAAAATATTACTACCCGTATAGCAGTTTGATAACCCGCTGATGCAGTGCTGTGGCCTGTTTCAGCTACCAGCCTTGCTAATAAAATCCAGCTGCAGCTACCAATAATAAACTGCAATGTTGCCGGTGATGCAATGTTGATGATCGATTTAATAATGGGCAACTCCAGTTTAATATTTTTTCTGTGAATTTTTATAATGCCCTTACCATCAAACAAATGATACAACTGAAAACATACACCTATTCCCCTGCCAATTGTTGTTGCCATTGCAGCACCATTTAAACCGAATGCAGGTATTGGCCCGAGACCATTGATGAGCAACGGACATAAAATAATATTGCACACATTGGCGAGCATTAAACTTTTCATGGCCATGGATGCATCGCCTGCACCGCGAAAAATTCCATTGATCAAAAACAATAACATGATCACCAGGCTTCCACCCATCATAATGCGTGTGTATGTTACACCTATTGCAATTGTTTCATCTTCTGCACCCATGACGCGCAAAATATTTTCCGCGTACACAAAACCCATTATGCTGATGACAGCGGTTAACCCAAGTGACAACCAAATCGCCTGCACGCCTGCTGTAGCAGCAGCTTCAGGATTTTTTTCGCCAATTCGCCTGGCAACCACTGCTGTCGCCGCCATGCTTATACCAATAGCCAGCGAATAAATAATCGAGAGCACACTCTCCGTTAAACTCACTGTTTGCAATGTGTGCTGGCTGTTATGCAAATGCCCCACGAAAAAAAGATCAACGAGCGCAAACACGCTCTCCATGCTCATTTCAACGATCATGGGTATGGCCAGCATAAACACTGCTCTGCGTATGCTACCGGTTGTATAATCCATTTGCTCATCGCCTTTGAGAGCCTGCTTTATAAAAGAAAAAATACTTTTTGTTGTATATGTTTGTTGCGACATGATGCCGAATTTATTGATTGTGAAATTTAATTGCTGAACCCCATGCTTTTATCGGTTATTCCGTCTTTAGCTACAACATAAAAAACCCGGGCAGTGTTTATGCTGACCGGGTTTTATACATTTATGCTGCACTTTTAAAAGCATTATGTTGTACTAAACCACGGTCTCTTATCCGGAAATATATTGATGAAACTAAAGCTAAAACAAACAATTCCAGCGCCTGATAAAACACAATTGCTATATGCGTTTTTCTTTGCAAAAGAAACCAGTGCCAGGTTTTGTTTTGTCAATTTCATTTTGGGATTTATTGTTTTATTGATGGCAACAAAAAACCCCGCTTTTGTGCGGGGCTCCGTTATAGTCAGTTAGTTTTGTTTATACTTAACTTACAGCATTGGATGCTCCGCCGGTGAAATAATCCATACGGGGATTAAACCACCTTTTTGATTCTATATGTTGTAATGCGCGTTTCATCTTGCTGTAAATTTTATATTTTATTTGTGGCACAAAATTGTAATTATTTTTTTAATTCTACCAAATTTATTTTTAACTGTTTTCATTTTATTGTTTTTTTTATCGGCTGAAATAGCTGTAAACACTGGCATTTTAGTGAAAATATTTATTTTTAAAAATTAATTCCTTCAATCTGTACCGAAATAATTTCCCAATATCCAAGATCATCATCGAAACTAAAAATAACTGTCCATTTATTATTCCAATTCACTTTGTCGTTATCAATAATTCCTGTGGCAACATAGTTTCCTTTTATAGTACAAACGGTTTCTTCAATAATAAAGCTTTCTGATTTTATATCGTGTAAAACAATATTATCAAATGCATTTTTAAATTGATTGATGATAGTTTTATAAGAATCGGCTGATAAATTTCCGTGAGTGTTAAGTGTAATCTTTTTGCCAAGGTGCGGCATAAAATCAACAGGGCTTTTTTGCAAAATTATTGTGATGCATTCATCGATGGCATAACGCGTGTTGTCGTACTCATAATCCGGATAGAATTCGTCATAAATAAAACCGCTGATCATGCCGGGCATATCAATGTCATCTGTTTCATGTTCGAATAACTCCTCTGTGGCAAACCGGTAAAGTTCTCTCGCAGTTATCTTTGGGCTGCAGGCAGAAAGATCTACTCCCTGACCGAGCATATAAGCGTGAAGTTCATTCCAGGCCTCTTCAATATGATCGTCATCAATCTCGTTTACAGGTTTAAAATGCTGTGGCTGACCGATCTTATCAAAAACAGTTACAACCTTACGCTGATCAAACTGTTTCTCAAACTCCATAATATTTCTAAGAAACTGGTTTTCTATATCTGCATCCAGTTCATTGCCTTTTTCTGTTTGCTGAAATTCTGCTCCACGCTCCAGCACCATTTTCATTTTTAGAAAATCATTTTCAGCCTTTAGTTTTTCATCTTCATTTAAATGCTCAAAACTGTCCATAAATCATGTTTAAGGAACAAATTACAAAATTGACTTCATATCATGGATATCATTTGTAATTATCCTGAAGTGGCTGACATATTATTACCAATATGCAATTAA
>JANXWM010000442.1 GCA_025351145.1 Chitinophagaceae bacterium | reverse complement strand
GGTGGAATATATAACATTGTAATAGTAGCAACTGTAAACAACAGTGTTTATGCATTCGATTCAGATGATCCATCAAATAATAAACCTTTTTGGCAGGCAAATTTGACTTATAAAGGATACCGTCCACCAAGGAATACAGATCTCAAAGGTAGTTGCCCTAATTACCAGGGAAACATTGGGATTGTGGGAACACCCGTAATTGACTTAAACAGCAAAACTTTATATGTTGTGGCCCGCAGCGTTTCGCAGGATGGAAAAAATTTTGTACAATATTTTCATGCGCTTGACTTGTTTACAGGTGCAGAGAAGCCCAATAGCCCTGTTTACATTACAGCAAGTGTGCCGAGCTATAGCCCTGGGAATATTGATGGTGTTGTTAGTTTTGATGCAGAATTACATAATCAGCGTGCAGGGCTGCTTTTATATGATAACACCGTTTTTATATGCTGGGCATCTCACTGCGATGTAGGAAATTATCATGGTTGGGTAATGGGGTACGATGCCACAACACTTGCTCAAAAATATGTTTATAACGATACAAGACGGGGTGGTCTCGCTGCGGGGATATGGATGAGCGGGCAGGCACCCGCAGTTGATGATGATGGATATATTTATTTATCTACAGGAAATGGAACTGTTGGGGCTGCTGAAGGAGATAACCCGAATGATACCACCAATCGTGGAGAAAGCCTTTTAAAGTTAACCACTAAATCAGGCGCAATTCAGATAGCCGATTTTTTTACTCCCAACGACTGGGAATATCTGGAGGCTAATGATCTTGATTATGGCAGTGATGGCGTTCTGCTTATCCCCGATACTCACCTTTCGCTTTCTGGCAGTAAAGAAAGTTACCTGTACCTCATTGATAATAATCATATGGGTGGCGCTACGCTTGATAACTCTAATGTTATCCAATTGCTTAACTGTAATGCTTTATCAAATTTATATACAAACCACCTGCATGGAACACCGGTGTATTTTAAAAATGAAAATGGCCAGGAGTATATATATGCATGGGCTGAAAGTGGCTTGTTTAAGCAATTTCCATTTAACCGGTCCACGATGCGCTTTGATGATCAGGATGTGATTGAAGGGAATACTTTACTTGGTGAAGGAATGCCTGGGGCGATGCTTTCAGTTTCATCCAATGGTTTGCAACCAGGTACCGGAATTATATGGGCAACACGCCCAATTAAAGGAAATGCTATTAATGATATTGTGCCTGGTATGATACAAGCTTTTGATGCAAGTGACATAAAACATGAATTATGGAACAGCAGCCTTAATGCCAAAAGGGATTCTGTTGGGCGGTTTGCAAAATTTGTTTGCCCAACCATCGCAAATGGAAAAGTTTACATTGCCACCTTTTCTAATGAACTTGTTGTATACGGGTTAAATTCTCCTAAAGTATCTTCATGCAGTACACCCCTTCAAAGTCCCTGGAATGGCGGAGATATTGGCTCTGTAAATTATACCGGCGATGCCTGCGATAATAATGGCCTGGTAACCTTACATGCTTCCGGGAATGGTATTGGAAACAAAACTGATGGCTTTTATTCTGTTTACCGCGGGTTTGATTCTAACAGTTCAGGCGAAATTAAAGCCCGTATCCTTTCTATTCAGAATGCCAATGAAGAGGCTAAATGCGGAGTAATGTTCAGGAAAAATTTAGATCCGGGATCTCCATATATATTCATGGCAATAACCTCCGGTAATGGAAAAATATTTCAAAACAGGCTCATTCAATCAGGAGATAGTTACAATAAAATAATTGATAGTAATATTTCTTCTGCACCCTGCTGGGTTAAATTAGTAAAAACCGGGGATAGATATTTGGGATACGTTTCAGCAGATGGCAAAAACTGGGGTATCGTTGATTCTGTAAATATTTCATTGGGAACTTATCCGTATGCAATGATAGCATATTCAACAGCTGATAATACTATTTTGGGTACTTCAAGTTACGACAGCGTTTCTGTGTTAAACTATTCAACCCCCGAATTTGGATTAGGGTTTTTATCAGCAAAAAATGTAAATGATAAATCTGCGGAACTTACCTGGACTTCCTTCAATGAACAGGCGAATGATGTATTTTATGTGGGGCAAAGTAAGGATGGGGGTTTTTTTAACAATATAGCTGTTTTAAACGCGCAGCAAGGGGCTGAATTGCACAACTATTTATATAGCGATAACAGCGATAAAACCGTATTAAGCGGCTTGTATTATTACCGTATTGAGCAACGGTCACAAACAGGCGAATTAAAATATTCCAATACAGTTTCAGTCTCTTTCAATACTTACCAACTGGATGTTTTTCCAAACCCTGTAAAAAATCAAATGTTTATAAGGTATCTTGATTACACGCATGCCGGCGACCCGGTAGCTGTGCAATTATATAGCAGCTTAGGCCAGTTTTTTTACAACTATAATACCTGGATCCCCTACAATTCAAAAACCATAATACTCAATATCCCGGCAACAATAAAAAATGGGTTTTATATCTTGCGCATCGTTAATTCAAAAGGCCAAATTAGAACGAAAAAGATTATTGTAATGCGGTAGCGGTTTTATAAGGTTGTTGAGATGTGTATTTTAGAAATCAGGATATTATGTTTTTAAATTTATTGGCTGCAAAACAAAAATTAAAGCCAAAGCTGAGCGTTGTTCAGAACCCCTGAAGAGTGCGACGCAAGTAAAGCTGAATAATGAATTAATGCCGGGCTCAAAATTTTTTCTTAGATATTGCAGAGATTTTTTTGAACCGGGCATTGGTTCTCTGTGGATCGTTCCTTGCGTCGCACACTTGTACTGTTGAATTGCTGTTCAGCAACTGCGATTGATAATATTTCAAAGCGTGTAATTACCAAAACCCGCGCATTTAAATCAATAAAAAAGTCAGGAATACTACTTAGCTTTTTTTTCTGCGGTAAAAGCCACATCCCATACAAATGAAGGGATGGTTATTTTCAATATTCCGTCCGATGCAGTTAATGATGAGGCCCTGATTGCCTTTCCCGTTTCCGGATTATAGCAATTAACAACATACTTCCCGTTTTGCATATCGGGAATAACGAGGCTGCAGCCATTAATTGCCGGGGGCAGGCCCGCATTATATTTTTTTAGGTATTGCCAGTTATAGCTGCTGTTTAGTATATATCCCGCAGCTTTTGAGTGGCCGGCATTTTTTAAAACATAAGGATCTGCCGGCGAGCCTGCACTTGAAAATGTATATTGATTAATCCATATCCAGTCTTTGCCTGTATTATCTACTTTTATTGAATGCCTGCCTGCAGGTACATCAACAGAATAACTAGTATTTATTGCACCATCTTCTTCTAAAACCTGCTTGCCATCAATGGCAATATATATTTTTGGTGCAATCGTTTTGGTATTACCAGTTGCGACTGTAAATGTACCTTTTGCGGGATATTTGATATTGAATACGGGGCCATTGCCATATTGCGTATTAATTATTTTGCCAAAAAGGTAAATGCCCAATTGGTTTGCTTTGGGATGTATATTTCCTAAAGCATCCACGTTAAAGCTGTCAGCTATTGGGGCTCCCCATCCCGAACCAGGGAGAATAACTATATCAGTTGATCCGGCATTGCCTGTATAAGCATCTGCTTTTACATAAGCTTCATCCTTTAGTTTGATTAAAGAAAGAAAAGAAGACAATGATTTAAAATGATAATACAGGTTCTGCGGATCAATATAATTATGCCACCAGTAAGTAAGGGCCGTACCCATAGCACCGCTAAAAGCTGTTGCCCAAATTACATTATGAAAATATACACCTTTGGGGTCTGCTTCTGTAAGGTTTATGTTTTGCGCATTAATACCAAACTCACCTGTTATTGTTGGCTTATTATATTCAGTAATATAATCGCTGTTAACGTTTGCAATTAGCTTTTCAATATTGGGTGAGCTAAAATAGGAGTGTGTTTGGGTAAAGTCTATATTCTTCAGTTTCCATGTATTGGGATCATTGTCTTCAACAGAGTAACTTGTACTAACGGGGCGGTTATAAAGATCTTTACTTTTAATATATCCGGCCATTTCGCTGTGCCAGTTTGTAATGTCTGCTTTGTGCTTATTGAATTCTTCTGAACCATCTACTTCACTAAATAATTCCCAGCTCATAATATTATATGAATACCCCCATCTTGCCATGATGTACCTCAGCCGGTTTTTAAGATAGGCTTTTGCAACAGTATTACTGAAAAATTCCCAGCTATTTACACAAGGGCCGCCATTTAAAATATTGTAAGGGTTATATTTCCACGGAGGATTAATTGTGGAAGCCTCGTTTCCGGGAAAGTTTAAAGCGAGCATCATATACATATTTTTTTGTGCGCAATAATCCAAAAGCCAATCCAGGGAAAATGATGAAGCCTGATTGTATTTTTTTACGCCTTCAAAACCATAAATCTTGTTGCTCCATTCTATCCCTGTTCCGTTTGGTATCATCCAAACCCTGATACAGTTGGCATTGTTATCAGCAAGCTTATTAATCCAGGAGCTAAAGTCAGTGAAAAAATTATTGGCCTGGCTATTCAAATTTTCTCCTACAGGGATGTATTGTGTGCCATTATCAAAGCCCAGGTAATTTGTTTTGTTTGTATGGATAAATCCAGGGCTGGAAGATGTAATACAGTTAAATGTTTTTACCGGTGTGGTAGTTGTTCCATTCTGGCTCCTGCATTGAAGGATATATTTCCATACACCAGTTTGCCTGGGGGCATACCGCACTTTAAAATACCCCCCACCGGTTGATTTTACCGGTGTTTCCTTAGGGCTCAGCACATAATCCTGTGTATAAAACCCATCGACTGTATCCCTTGTGCCGTTGGGTGCATTGAAGATGCATTGCACTGCAATGTCATCATAATCATAAGGGTTTTTATATGCTGCGGTAAGATCAATATCCAGCTCAAATTTTTCGTATTTTTTTATAGTGGTACTGTTACTGCTTACTGAATTAAAAACCGGTACCTGTGCTTTGCCTGTATTATTTTGAAGGCAAAATAGCCCCCATATAAAAAAACACCTGTAAAACTTTTTATTAGTCATATCCTTTTTATTGACTGAATTTTAAAATGATCTTTATTAAACCTTTTATGCAAAAGGCGATCCGGCTTTATTAAATAAATAGCAAAAAGCAGGATTCATTTGTTTTTATGATCTTCTTCTAAAATCCCTGCTATCCTGTCGCTCACACATCCCTCGCCATATAAAGATTTTGCGTTACTGAAATCAATTTCGGCAATGCTGTTAAAACATTTTTTTATAAGTGCTGTGTCAGCGCCTGCAAGTTTATTGTAGCTATATTCTACAAGCTCTGTCCATTCAGTTTCATCCCGTAATGTAATGCAGGGCTTTTTAAAAAAATATGCTTCTTTTTGTAACCCGCCACTATCCGTAAGTACGCAGGTTGTATGCTGCAATAAAGCAAGCATATCAAAAAAACCAACGGGATCCATCACCCTTATATTTTTTGATAGCTGTATATCTAAACTGAGCAAAGTTTTTTTTGTTCCGGGATGCATGGGCAGAATAACAGGCAATGTTTCAGAAATATCATTCAGTGCATCAAAAATGTTTTTTAAACGTGTAGCATCAGTAAGATTTTCGGCCCTGTGTATCGTGCATAAAACAAAATTATTTTTTATAATTTCCTTTATCTCGGTTGATGATTTTTCATTCGCATAGCCCGAAAAATATTCTGCTGCATCTTTCATTACATCACCCACAAGTTCTATTCTTACAGGCTTGTTGGTACGTGTAACAAAATGTTCAAAGCCTTCATTTGCCAGGTTATTTTTTGCAACAATGGTTGGGCAAAATAAAATATCAGAAAGCCTGTCGGTAATAATCCTGTTCACTTCTTCGGGCATCTTCATATTAAAACTGCGCAGGCCTGCTTCTATATGCACTATTTTTACTTTTGTTTTCGATGCTGCTATGGCCGCGGCCATGGTTGAGTTGGTATCACCATAAACAAGTAAATAATCAGGGTTCAGTTCATTGATCAAAACTTCAATTTTCTCGATCATCCTTCCCGTCATGGCGCCATGAGAAAGGTTGCCAATCTCTAAATTGTATAAAGGTTTGGGGATACCCATTTCATTGAAAAAAATATCACTCATTTTTTCATCGTAATGCTGCCCGGTATGAATAATAATTTCTTCAATTGCCGGCCTCTTTGCAAACGCCATACTTACAACAGATGCCTTTACAAACTGCGGCCTTGCGCCAATAACGGTTAGTACTTTCACTAATTTATTTTTCGTTGAAATGGTAGTTAAAAAACTTTTGGGCCAGACTGAAAATCATTGGTCATCGTTCCTTGCGTCGCACACTTTTACGTTCGGAATAATAGTGAACAGAAGGCTGTTTGTTTTAGTCTTTAGCTTTGCGCAGGCAGCCAAAAGCTGCAAGCTGTTATTCGGTACAAGAGTGCGACGCAACAGAAGCTTCATAGTATTACTAATGCCCGGTACACAATGTTTTTATATTTCTACAGAAAACACTTCGAGCCATTTTGCAAAACTTAATACGCGCCAAACCTGTGGATTGAATTTCGTTTTGCTCTGAACAACGTTATTGAATTTAGTCACAATGTTATTATTAATAAAGCCATTGCTTTTTTCAACAGCCTGAAGTAAATCTTTTTGTATCTGAACAGCATGTTCTTTCATCCATACTTCTTCAGGTGTTACAAAACCCATTTTATCTTTTCTGTTCAGCACTTTTTTCGGTAAAATATTTTTCATTGCACTCCGCAATACAAACTTGCTGGTGCCATTCGAAATTTTTTTAGCGGCAGGCAAATGATAAAGAAACTGTGCCAGCCTGTAATCGAGAAACGGCACCCTCGCTTCTATGGAAAATGCCATGGAATCGCGGTCTTCCCAATGCAATAATTTTGGCAAATTAGAACTGGTGAGCTGCGAAAGTGACATTTGCTGCACCGATGAAAAACTGATATCGTTGGCAACTGGTTTAGTGTTTTTATACGTGTAATTGACAAAGTTTTTTTCTTTGCTCCCGGGTTTTTTTAACAGCAACCAAAGTGGCAATGGCAATGCATTTTTGAGTATTTCTTTTGTAATAAAACTATTGCTGTATAAACCTGTTTTCTTTAACCCTTTTATTTCTTTGATGAGCTTTTTGAAGCTTCCTTTTTTTAGCAGCTCCCAAAAATAAACACCGTAGTAAGCGTGATAGCCTGCAAGCAATTCATCGGCGCCCTGGCCATCGAGCATTACTGTAATATTTTTTTCTTTTGCTTTTTTAAATACTTCCCACTGCGCAAAAATGCTGGTGCTTTCGAATGGCTCATCCTGGTGCCAGGTAATATTTGAAAGCTGGTTGTACAAGTCTGTTAAGTTGGGGAAAATTTTATGGTTAATGCAGTTTGCTTTTTCAACAACCGCGTTTATAAATTCCTGTTCATCGTATTTTTTATTTTTGGAGCAACTGGAAACGGTTTCCTGCAGATCGGTTTTATTTAGGGCATGCAGTTGTTCGTTTACTGTTAGTACGATAGATGAACTGTCTAACCCGCCAGACAGGCAAGAGCCTGTTTTTACATCTGCTCTTAGCCTTAAGCTTACAGAGCTGTTGAAGAGTTCTGTAAATATTTGCTCATCGTTTGCAATGGATGAAAATTCAGGTGGTACATTAATATTGAACCACTGTGTAATTTGTTTCTGCGCAGTAGTTAAATCATAGATCAAAAAATGGCCGCCTTTTAACTGGTAAACATTTTGAAACATTGTTTCCTGTGTATGATCCTGCAGGCCAAACTGCAAAAATTCGTACAGCTTTTCTTTGTTGGCAACTGCCTTCCACCCGTTAAGTGTGGTGAATGTTTTTATCTCGGAACCCAATGCAAAAAAACCATATTGTTCGTAATAATAAAATGGCTTTACGCCGAAGCGGTCACGTGCACAGAAGAGCATGTTTTTGTTTTTATCGAGAATGGCAAAAGCAAACATGCCGTTGAAATGATTTAGACAATCTGTGCCCCAGCAATCATAAGCAGCAAGTATTACTTCGGTATCGGTTTGAGAAATAAAAGTGTAGCCTTTTTGCAGCAGTTCATTTCTAAGTTCAATGTAATTGTAAACTTCGCCGTTGTAGGTAATGCTGTATAGGTCTTTGTAATGCCTGGGCTGTTTTCCCTGTTCACTTAAATCAATAATAGCAAGCCTTCTGTGGCCGAGTGCAACATTGTTCCAGTAATAAAAATCTTCTCCATCGGGTCCACGGTGAGCGATGGTTCCGGTCATTTTTTTTATGTATGACAGGTCTTGAGGTTTATTGGAAACAATGCCTGCTATGCCGCACATTTATGTTGCCCGGTTGAAATAGTTCTGGAACATCGCAGGCTGTTTTGCTGCATACTGATTTGCTGTACAAGAGTGCGACGCAAGGATGTTGAGTAGTGAGTTATATGACTGGTTCAAAAGAATTACTCAATATTATTTTGAGGGGGATAAATTATTTTCCTGAGAGATAAATGCGTTCAATAATATCAACCACTTTTAGCCCTTCGAGTGCGTTCGTTTTAATGCTCGACCTGCCTTTTAGAACAGCGACTACATTTTCTATAACGTAGTGATGGTTTTGCGCAGATCCTTTATAACTGCCATAATCGTTTGCCGGATTAGTGGGCTGTAACACCGGCATAGTATAGTTTTTAATGTGGCAATACTCTACCTGGTCCATGTATTGTCCGCTGATTTTCACTGAACCAGTTTCGGCAATAATGGTCATGCTGCTTTCGAGGTTTTGGTTCCATACGGCAGTGGAATAATTGATGCAGCCCATGCCCCCGTTTAAAAAATCGAAGTGAATAAAACCGGAGTCTTCGAACTCGGTTGTTTGCTGGTGGTTGAAATCGCGAAGGCGCATTTTTATATTTTCTATGTCGCCAAAGAGCCAGTACATAATATCTATAAAATGCGAGAACTGTGTGTACAAAGTGCCACCATCAGTATCTATTTTGCCATGCCAGCTTTCGGGTTTATAATAACGCTCATCCCTGTTCCAGTAACAGTTTAACTGCACGATGTATATATTGCCAAGGATGCCGCTTTCGATTAATTCCTTTATCCAAACGGAGGGAGGCGAATACCGGTTTTGCATTACCGTAAAAACATGGCGGTGTACATCGAGTGATTTGTAAATAACTTTTTCGGCATCCTGTTTTTTCAGGGTCATGGGTTTTTCTATTACTACATGTTTGCGTGCCTCCAGGCATTGCAATGCCTGTGCTGCATGAAAGCCATTGGGTGATGCAATGGTTACCACCTCTGCATCAATACCTGATTCAAAGAAACCCGTTAGTGAATTAAAAAACGGAACGTTGAAATGATCCAGAGCTGACTGAACACTTTCATTAGAGTCGATTAAAGCCACGAGTTGCGACTCGTTGTTGCGGGCAATCATTTCTGCATGCCGCCTGCCGATATGGCCACAGCCAACGACTGCGAATTTTATTTTTTGTTCACCTGTATCCATTAAATAATTCTTATTCTTCTTTTTGTATTTTGCATACCCTGTTATTTTCAAGTTGATAAAGTTCTTTGGTTTCGGGGCAAACTGCAAATCCTTTATCGTCGAAATTTAACCTGTGCCCGAATTCGCTGACCCATCCAATTTGTTTTGCCGGATTGCCAACTACAAGTGCATAAGCCAATACAATTTTTGTTACCACTGCGCCGGCACCAATTAATGCATATTCGCCAATTTCATTGCCGCAAACAATCGTTGAATTTGCACCAATGCTTGCACCTTTGCGTACCAGGGTTTTTTTATATTCATGTTTGCGTATGACGGCACTGCGTGGATTTATTACATTGGTAAAAACCATGGATGGGCCAAGAAATACATCATCTTCACAAATTACGCCTTCGTAAACCGACACATTATTCTGAACCTTTACATTTCTACCCAATACCACATTTGAACTGATTACTACATTCTGGCCAATATTGCATCCATCACCTATAATGCAATTTGACATTATGTGAGAGAAATGCCAGATTTTAACCCCTTTGCCTATTTGGCAAGGTTGATCAATAAACGAAGAAGGATGCACAAAGTAATCACTCATATATTACTGGTTCTGCACAAACCGGTGTGCAGTTAGTTTACGTTCGGGATTAAGAAAGAATAAAGCTCCGCCACCTAAGCCACATACAGTTAAAAAAAATACCGATCATATTTTACAATACCGGTACTTAAATAAATTTGTGAGAATATCACAAATTTTTGATTGGATCAAAGATAGGGTTTTTAGCAGGCGAAGAAAAGATTGGGCAAAAGAGGGTTGCGGCACCCTTTTAAACAAATGCTCAATATTTAATACGCTAACTTTCAAATGGCATAACTAACTTTAATCTTTATCAAACAGATTCTATGAATCAGCGGTATTATTCTCTCGATGTTTTTCGCGGTGCAACTGTTGCATTAATGATCATGGTAAATAATCCGGGTTCGTGGGATCATATTTATGCCCCGCTTGATCATGCCGTATGGCATGGCTGTACACCAACCGACCTTGTATTTCCTTTTTTTCTTTTTGCTGTGGGCAATGCCATGGCTTTTGTAATGCCAAGGTTCCGGCAGGCGGGCACTGCTATTTTTTTGAAGAAAGTAATCAAAAGAACCCTATTGATTTTTTTAATTGGTTTGTTCCTTAATTGGAGCCCCTTTTTAATGTGGCAAAATAATTCAATTGTTTTTAAACCATGGCAGTGGGTTTCAGCAGATGGCGTGCAGCATGGCATCCGCATCCTCGGTGTACTGCAGCGTATTGCGCTTTGTTATTTTTTTGCTTCCGTTATTGTTTATTTTTTCAAAATAAGAGGGGCTTATATATTCAGTGTTCTGCTGTTGCTGAGTTATTGGTTTTTATGTTTTGCACTTGGCGATAAAAGCGATCCTTACAGTTTATCCGGATTTTTCGGAACACACTTAGATAAAGCAATTTTAGGTGATACACACATGTATCATGGCGAAGGGGTTGCTTTCGATCCTGAAGGCCTGGGTAGCTTAATGGCCCCGGTAGTCCAGGTTATACTTGGCTATTTAGTGGGTGAATATATCATCAGAAAAGGCAAAACATACGAAATGCTCAGCAATCTTTTTATAGCAGGTACGGTGCTCATATTTGCCGGGTTTATCTGGGATATGGCTTTCCCTATTAATAAAAAAATATGGACCAGCAGTTATGTAATATATACTACGGGCCTCGCCATGTTAACCTTAAGTACGTTTATTTTTTTAATAGAATTTAAACAGATCAAAGGTGCATGGAGCCGGTTCTTCGATGTGTTTGGCAAGAACCCACTTTTTATTTTTGTGCTTAGCGGCTTTCTGCCAAGGGTGCTAGGTTTAATAAGAATTGGCAATGGGGTATCCGCGGACGGAAAGCCACTGTACCTTTCACCATTTGGCTGGTTTTACGAACATGTTTGCAAAAATGTTTCCACCGATTTAAAAATTGGTTCTCTGTTTTATGCTTTTTGCATGATCGCTTTTTACTGGCTTATTGTTTACTTTCTCGACAGGAAAAAGATCTATATAAAGGTCTAACTATGTAAAAAATATTTCCCCATCTTTCTAAAATCTATTAAACATCCTTGCGTCGCACTCTTGTACTGCAAAGCAATATTCAGCTTTGCCCGCATTATAGATTTCGCTGTATAAGCTTAGGATTTAAAACATGAAATTTTTTGTTGTAAGGCGTTTAATTCCAACAGTAAAACAAACAGGAAATATTCGGCTAACTTTTGCAAAAGAATAAATTCATCTATTTTTCGTGTAAATGTTTTCTCCTTTAAAAAATGATTGTTATATTGAGGTCCACTGTTTTACTATGGCATTAAAAATCTTAGATCATGGCTCAAAAGAATACAGGCAAATGGTTGATTTGCGATACCATTTGTTAAGGAAGCCTTTGGGCCTTACGTTTAATGATGATGAACTTACCCAGGAAAAAAATTACATACACATCGGTTGTTTTGATGATGATAAAATGGAAGGGTGCTGCATGCTTGTGCCGCTAAATACTGAAACAGTACAATTGCGTCAAATGGCTGTTACATCGGGGTTGCAGGGCAAAGGGATAGGACGTGTATTAATGCAGTTTGCCGAAAATATTGCCCGTGACCGTGGTTACAAAAAACTAATTATGCACGCACGAAAAACGGCTTTAGGGTTTTATGAGAAGATAGGATATATTAAAACC
This sequence comes from Chitinophagaceae bacterium, assembly GCA_025351145.1. Taxonomy (GTDB): domain Bacteria; phylum Bacteroidota; class Bacteroidia; order Chitinophagales; family Chitinophagaceae; genus Limnovirga. The sequence goes on along the minus strand of JANXWM010000442.1, from coordinate 4,237 downwards.
GGTAATGAATTTCTTGAAGTTACCCTGCCCCATTATGTAATGGAAAAAGCCCTGTAAAGCACTCCTGGATATTTTTAAACCCGCGCTTTATAAATTTCACTGCTTATTTCTTTTTGCCCACTTTTTCACTTAAAAGTATCCTGAGATTGTGCCTTAAATCATCATTCATATTGTCTTTTGGTAAAAGGAAAAACGATTTTGACGAAAAGTAAATATGGAAAAAATGAGGGCTCTCAAAAAACTTTGTAAACTGGCTCCATTCCCACTCAACATGGCCTTTCTCATTTTTAAGGGTAATAAAGTTGTTACCAAAATCTACAATAAAGTTGTCTTTAAATGTGGCTGATTTTTTATAAATATTATTTGGCAAAACAAACCAAAACGAAACGATAAATACCAGCCAGATAAACGAACCAAGCAGAAACGGCTCTGGCCTTATTTTACCCATAACATATAAAATGGCTGAAGCGATATCGAAAACAATTACCAGTATAAGCAGTATCCTTATTTCGGTCTGCCATATAAAATGATACCTGAGTGCTTGTAATACTTTGCCTTTTTCGTACTTAAAACTATACTGCATTCTTTTTTAATTGAAGGTAAAAGTAGATAATATCCGCGATTGGTAACCAGGCCGCGGTAAACTGTATTTATGCTTAGCCATGTTACAACCGTACAAGAGTGCGACGCAAGTAAAGCCTAATAGATATTCTTCTGCCCGGCCCCAAAAATTGATTGAACTGCAACCTGCCTTTATAAAATTTTATTTTTTAAGTCCAATTTCCCTTAACCTTTCATCAAGGTATTCGCCGGCAATTACATCGGGGTAAGCCTTTTGATGGGTTTCATTTATACAGTTCTCTAAACAGGCAAGGCTCATTTCGCTTCTCGGGTGCATGAAAAAAGGGATAGAAAAACGGCTGGTATGCCACAATTCCCTGGCCGGGTTTACCACTCGGTGTGTGGTGCTGCAAAGCTTGTTATTGGTTAAGCGCTGCAGCATGTCGCCAACGTTTACAACAATTTCGCCAGGTAGTGAAGTTACATTTACCCATTCGCCGTGCTTGGTTAAAATCTGTAAACCGTCTGCCGATGCGCCAACGAGCAAAGTGATCAGGTTAATGTCTTCGTGCTGTTCTGCGCGAATGGCGCTTTTGGGTTCATGCGTTATGGGCGGGTAATGTATGCAACGCAAGATGGAGTTACCGTTTACAAGTTGCGGCTGAAAATAATTTTCATTTAACCCCAAATACAATGCAATGGCCTGCAGCAAAGCTGTGCCGCTTTTTTCGAAATTACGGTAGGCATTAAATAAGGTAGCATTGAATTGATTTATTTCTGACACAGAAACATTATCGGGGTACTCAGATTTAATGGGGTCACTGTTTTCAACGGTTTGGCCATATTGAAAAAATTCTTTTAAATCGGGTGCCTCGCTGCCTTTAGCATGCTCACGGCCAAAGCTGGTGTAGCCACGCTGGCCGGCAAGGCCCGGAACTTCGTAATGCAGTTTTTTTTCGAGTGGTAAAGCAAAAAACTGCTGCACATATTCGTATAATTCAGCGATCAATTGATCGGGTACGCCATGATTTTTTACAGCTACAAACCCAACTTCTTCGTAAGCTTTGCCTAACTGCTGCACAAATGCTGCTTTTCTTGCAGGGTCGCTGCTCAAAAATTCTGAAAGGTCCACACTTGGTATAGCCATAGCAATATTTATTTAATGTTTTAAACCGGGCTGGAAAAATACAAAAGAACTTTTACATTAAATAAACCGGCTTGAAACTGGCTGAGACTTAAAAGCCGGAAATTATTTTGAACCTGGCTGAAGAACTTTGGGCACCTCCTGTTGCGTCGCACTCTTGTACATTCTGATTATATAGCGGCAATAAAAGCAAACACTACCTGGCTGCAGCAATAAATGCTGATTCGTTTTCACTTGCCTCTGCCAGCACATAACGGGTAACCATGTTAATCTGCATTTCGTCAAGTGCATCTACTATGTTGCGGTAAGCAGCATTTATGGTTGGTTTTATAAGCACAATTGTTTCGCCGGCATTGCCATACTTTTTTTGTACAAATGCTTTCTTATTTGCTATTACGGTGCGTATGCCTGCGGCGGAATAATTTGTTGAATGTATATTGGCAATGCTGTCGCCATTATAATAATAGATTTGATCATTACCGGTGAGCAGCAGGCTGATGGTTTTGCCGGCGGCAGCTTCCATAGAATCTTTTGAGTCGTTATTGGGCAGGGTAAGTTTCATTGCGGTTGGCCTGCTTAAAGATGTGGTAAACACAAAAAAGGTAATGAGTAAAAAGCCAAGATCGACCATTGGCGTTAGATCAACTTTTGTAGATTGTTTTTTACTGCGGCGGCGATTTTTTTTGTTAGTTGCCTGGTTGGTTTGTATCTCTGCCATAAAAGTAGTTTACAGTGAGATGCAGTGCACCGGGGTTTCCATAAATGCAGCGTGTTATGCATGGGAACCTATGTTGCATAAAGGTTTGCAGTACAAGCGTGCGACGCAACAATGCTTAATTATTATTCCTGAGCCCGGTAACAAATGCCTTTTGTATCAGCTTACTTTTACTTCGTTATTTTGGATCATTTTGTAAATGGTGGATTTGCCGATGTCTAATTTATCGGCTACTTTAACCACATTGCTGTCGTGATTATTAAGGTAATACTGGATGATCTGTATATTGTATTCTTTTAAAGTTTTTTCGGTTGCGAGCATTTCATTTTTATCTCTTGGTGATTTAAAAATGATATCGTCGGCCATAATCTCTTTGCCATTGCACATAACAACGGCGAGTTCTATTACTGCTTTTAATTCCCTGATATTTCCCGGATAATTGTATGTCATTATTTTTTCTTTTGCAGCGGGAGAGATAGTTAAACTTTCTATTTTGTTCTCTTTGCAGAACCCATCAAGAAAGAACTTTGTGAGCAGTAAAATATCATTACCCCTTTCATGCAAAGGCGGCAGAGCAATGGGCAGGCCCATTATGCGGTAATAAAGGTCTTCCCTGAAATTTCCTTTTTTTACTTCTTCGGCAAGGTTTTTATGTGTGGCTACTATAAGCCTTACATCAAGTTTTATTCTTTCATTTCCTCCAACCCGGGTTAGTTCACGTTCCTGCAATACACGCAGTAATTTACTTTGAATGCTAAGATCGAGTTCACCTATTTCATCAAGACATATTGTGCCGCCGTTGGCTTCTTCAAATTTGCCTTTCTTTAGTGCAATGGCTCCTGTAAAGGCACCTTTTTCGTGACCGAATAATTCACTCTCTATCAGTTCATGGGGGATGGCGGCCATATTAACAGCTACAAATGGTTTCTTTTTTCTATCGGAGTTATAATGAATGGCTTTTGCAACGAGTTCTTTACCTGTGCCTGTTTCGCCGGTTATTGAAACATTTATATTAGTGGGGATAGCTTTGCTTATAAGTGTAAATATTTTTTTAATGGCTTCACTGTTGCCTTTTATAAAATTTGCAAAATCGTATTTGTTGCCCAGTTCATGTTTTAAAGTTTCTACTTCTTTTTTGAGGTTTTGGTGTTCGGTTATTTTATGAACTGCATTCCAGAGAAGCTCTTTGGTGGTTTCGTTTTTTACAATGTAATCCCTTACACCAAGTTTAAGTAAAGCAACGGCCGTTGAGACATCTTCCTGTCCGCTTATGATAATTACGGGGATATGCGGATGTATTTCCCGAAACTTATCGTACAATTCTGTACCATTTGCATCGGGCAGGGAATAATCAAGAATGAGTATATCGGGGGCTTTATTAATTTCTGCGAGAAAGTCGTTTCCGCAATTAAATAACTGAATATTAAATTCTGGGTTTAGCGACAAATAGTGTTTTAGCATTTCGCCATACCATTCACTATCCTCAACCATAAAAACAGTATAGTTTTCCATTTATTGGATTTGTTACAAAATATAGAAAAACTATGTGGTGAAATATAAACTGGTCTTAAAATATACTTAAGATATTTTAAAAATCTCTATAACAGCTTAATTTTTAAGGATAAAAATTAGACGCAGGCAGTTTGTGCAGTTTTAGTTAATGGCCTGATTATTTATGAGTTTGTTTATGTGCTTAATATTATCTAAAACACTTTTTATATGCTGAAGCTCATTTTCTCCTTTGGTAATAAATTCAAAAACACCTGATTCCAGTGAAGTATATATGAGCGTCTCGTCCTGCTGGCCTGATATGATGA
>JANXWM010000427.1 GCA_025351145.1 Chitinophagaceae bacterium | reverse complement strand
CCAAAAATTATCTGTAAGTTTTACCTGTGTAAAAGTTACCCCTTTAATCGGGTAATCTTTATTCTGTGCACTTACCGCTATTGAGTAAAGCAATGAGAAACTCAGGATTATTTTTTTCATATAAATGATATTTTTATTTTTTTATGGACCCAACTGTTGATTCAATATTGATCGTCCCTTGCATCGCACTCTTGTACTGAAAAATATAAGTGAACAGTGAACAACGAACAGTGAACAATTTATTACTTATTGCCTATTGCTTAACGCCTGTTGCCTCTTCGCCTTGTTCCCTTTTGTTCCGGACGTACAAGTGTGCGACGCAACAAAAGCTTCATTTTTATTCAACAGTCTGGCCAATAAAATTCTTACTCCCCTTCAGGGATGGAGGCATTATTGCCCATAATAACTATCAGGCCCGTGCTTGCGTTCGAAATGCTTTTTTATCAATGCCTCTTTTAAACGCGGCGCAGCAGGATTGATCTGCTCTGTTAAGTAAGCCATCTGTGCAACTGCCTCCAGCACTGCGCTGTTATATACTGCTTTCTCCGGTGTTTTGCCCCATGTGAATGGCGCATGGTTGCCCACTAAAATCATTTCTACTTCTTCGTAGCTTAACTGTCTTTCCTGCAGTGCATTCATGATTTGAAAACCGGTTTCATATTCATAATTACCACGTATCATTTCATCACTCATCGGCGGCGCACATGGAATATCAACCGTTGTATGATCGGCATGCGTAGTGCCGTAATTGGGTATATCACGCTGGCTTTGCGCCCATGCTGTTGCATAGGTTGAATGTGTATGAACAATGCCGCCGATATGCTCCCAATGTTTATATAATACAGCATGCGTTAATGTATCAGAAGACGAGCGCAGCGAGCCTTCTACCGTTTTTCCATTGAAGTCAACAATCACCATTTTTTCCGGAGTCAGTTCTTCATAAGGAACGCCGCTTGGCTTAATAGCAAACACACCAAGGCTTCTGTCAACCGCGCTTACATTACCAAATGTAAAGAGTACCAAGCCCAATTTTGGTAATTGCATGTTGGCGTTGTAAGCGGATTGTTTTATGTGATCGTATTTCATATTTTACAAGTGAACAGTGAACAACGAACAGTGAATAATGTAAGATTATTGTTTACCCGATTGCTTAGCTGTTTTTATTGACGCAATTAATAATCTTAAAATTTCTTTATAATCTTTTAAAAGACTTTCAAAGAGTTTCTGTTCTATATAAGTTGTGTCCTTTAAAATATTTAACCAATATTCAGTTTCGTTGGCTTCTTTCAAAGCTATCGTAAGCTTGTGTATAAAATCAGTTTTACTTTGACCATATTAAGCTTCTCTTATTAAAGCACCAACTGCTGTTCCACTTCTTAGTATTTGCTTAGATAAAACAAATTCCTTTTTATCCGATTGAAGAAACTGAGAAAGTTTTACAATGCGAATTGCAAAAGCATAACTTTTTTCTTTTAAAATACTTTCTCCCATTGTTCACTGTTCGTTGTTCACTGTTCACTAAATTTTCCTAATTGTTTATAAAGTTCATAACGCTTTGCAAAGATGATCGCTCTTGCCGCATCAGGATGATATTCGGCATCGAACCCCTGACCCATTGCATGCATGGCATCTTCCACTTTATCATAAATACCCGCAGCAGTTGCAGCAAACATAGCCGCACCCAATGCACAGGTTTGCTCTGATTTATGGATGCGTATCGGCATGTTTATAATGTCTGCCATCATTTGCATAATGAATGGTGATTTTTTTGCAACGCCACCCAAGCCAATTAATCCTTTTACAGGAACGCCTTGCTCGTTGAAACGGTCAACAATTGCTTTGGCGCCATAACAAGTTGCTTCCACCAATGCACGGAACATTTTTGCGGCATCGGTGCCAAGACTTAATCCTGTGAATGCACCTTTTAATTCCTGGTTGGCATCAGGTGTGCGACGGCCATTCATCCAGTCAAGAGCAAGCTCAGCATTCTCTTCCAATGGTAATTGTTCTGCCTGTTTGCTTAATTCAGGAATAATTTTATCCGTTGTTTCATCAATAATTTTTTTCAAATTGTCAACATCAATCAATGTAGAATTTGCAAGAATATTTTTTAATGGCCAAGCAATTAAATTTTTGAACCATGCATAAGCATCACCAAAAGCAGACTGCCC
>JANXWM010000423.1 GCA_025351145.1 Chitinophagaceae bacterium | reverse complement strand
TTCATAGTATTACAAATGCAGGGCTCAAAACAGGTATTAAATTAAGGCGAGGAAACAATTAATTATTTGCACTCTTTAAAAAATCTACAATCTTATCTAAGTCTGGTTTTGTAAGGTTTGCACGTACCTGCATGTGCATGCTGACGATCTCCCAGTTGTCGTTATTAAACTCCCCCGGGCCGGGTGCATTGTGGCAGCGGTTGCAATTTTCGCCCCATAATTGTGCGCCGGATTTATCTGCAACTTTTTTTGACTCGTAGCAACCCGTCATAAATAAACTGGATGCAGCAACAAAAAATAAAGTGGTTAATATAATGATTGACTTTTTCATAATGATTTTATTTAAGCGTTTAGAAACCAAATACAAACTGGGCATTAAAAACTGATTCACTTCCTTTCTGTTTTACATAACAGAGCTTTAATAAAGTATTCCAGTGAAGCCAGTAATCTAACGCAAAGTCAACCTGGGAAACATTGCTTCCACCCCATGGTGCATCGTTTGGCCTGTTGAAAAATGAATAGCGCCCTGCCAGTTCTAAGTTTCTTAAAAACTTATCATCGGCCAATGAAGGCCTTATGCTTGCTGTGGCGTAGTAACAGGTAGAGGCATTATTAAAACTGTATTGCGTTTCATCTTCTTTAAAATAAGTTGCCTTGTCTGCCTTTTGGTTTTTTAATTCTCCTGTAAACCTGATGGTACTTTTTATACCTGGAATGTTATGAAAGTAATTGATATCAACAGCCTGCATCCTTACACCGGTGTTTGCATAATCTGAACCCACTTCGCCTGTTTTAGATTTGCTTTGAAAAGAGTAACCAATCTCCAGGCTTGAATTTGAGAAGGGAAGAATTGCAACACGCCCACCAACTGCAGAAGATTTATTGTTGGTTGTGTAAGCTTCATATTCAAACTGTCCTGCGTTTTCAGGATCGGTAAGTAATTGCGGGCCATTGGATAAATAGAAATCGTAAGCCAGCTTCATATTGCCCCATGGAATAGCGCCTTGTGCACCAACTCCTGTTTCGTTCATGGCACCAATACCACCATCGCCGAAACCAGCAGGTTTACTGGCAAACCTGTTAAGAAAGCCTTCGCCCATTCTGCCCCGGTAAGCCCCAAATTTGGGTAAGAAACGACCAGCATGTAATATCAGGTAAGGGTTTACCATATAACACATGTTGGCATATTCGAGACCCAGGTGAGCATCACCATCGCCTGTTTCAATTTCAATTTCAGATTCCACAAAAAGTTTATCAGAAATTTTCCAGAGAAAAATGGGTTTAAAATTTACATCGCCAAAACCAGATTCACCTTTTGTTGCAGTGTACATTGCTTCAGCATTTCCCAGAACAACAAATTTATTGGAGCCGGGTGATTTAGCCACAGTAGGTACAAAGGGTGTAACTGTTTTAGCCACAATTGTATCTGTTTGTGCAAAGAGTAAACTGCCTGTAAACAAACAGGCAATTAGAAATAATACAGTTTTCATGTTATGGTTTTTTTGGAGTTTTTGCAAGCGTGCGTATATAGTTAATCAATGACCAGCGCTGCGCATCTGTTAAAGCAGTTTTATAAGCCGGCATTGGGTTATGTCCCTCGGATAATTCCCAGAACAAAGCACCATCAGTTTGCTTTTGTACAAAGTTGCCTGAGTGGTCTGCAGGTTTTGTTGATAAACCGGCTGCAGCAACACCATCGCCTTTACCTTTGTCGCCATGACAGGGCACGCAGTACGAAGTGTACAGTACTTTGGCATCTTTTAAAACAGCAGTGTTTCCTGCGAGGGGGTTTTTAACATTGTCGGCTTCTTTGGGCGGTTCAAACTTGCTACTTTGCGCCTTGCTTTCATTGCTAAAAAGGGCGAAGGAAAAAAATATAAAAACATTCAAAAAAATTATTGCAGCAGGGTTTGACAGTAGTGATTTTTTTCGTTTCATTTTTGATTTTAATTAAGTTGTAAAACTATATTAGCATATACCTGCGGGAAATGATTAAGGTTATAAGAAAAGATGATTGTTGTCAGTTATTACAACTTTTCAGTTAAAGGAATAAAAAAAGCCACTAAAAAAATTTAGCGGCTTTTAACTTATTTAAAAATATTTTATCCCATCTCCGGGTACAATACAAACTGCTCCATAAATTCATTTACCTGGTGCTTTACAGTTGCAATAACTGTAGCATCGTCAGCATTCATCAGTACATTATCAATTGCATTTACTACAAACTGCATATCGGTTTCAACCATGCCGCGTGTTGTAATTGCCGGAACACCGAAACGGATTCCGCTTGTTACAAATGCACTCTTATCATCAAAGGGAACCATATTTTTATTGGCGGTAATATCCGCTAAAACCAATGCCTGCTCTGCTTTTTTTCCACTGATGTTTTTATTGCGCAGATCAATTAATACCAGGTGGTTATCTGTGCCACCACTGATGATCTGGTAATCTTTATCAACCAAAGCCTTAGAAAATGCCTGTGCATTTTTTACTACCTGGTTGGCATAAACGGTAAAATCATCACTCAGTATTTCGCCAAAAGCAATTGCCTTAGCAGCTATCACGTGTTCTAATGGCCCGCCCTGTATACCGGGGAAAACAGCCATGTCCATCAGGTTGCTCATCATGCGGATATTGCCCTTTACATCTTTTAAACCAAACGGGTTTTCAAAATCTTTGCGCATCATAATAATACCGCCACGTGGACCACGTAATGTTTTGTGCGTTGTAGAAGTTACAATATGGCAATGCTCGAATGGATCGTTCAGCAAACCTTTTGCAATCAACCCTGCAGGGTGGGCAATATCGGCCATTATTAAAGCGCCCACTTCGTCAGCAACTTTTCTTATGCGTGCATAATCCCAGTCGCGGCTGTAAGCGCTGGCACCGCAGATGATCATTTTAGGTTTTATTTCCCGTGCTTTTGCTTCAAGCATGTCATAATCAACCAATCCGGTTTCGCGAACTACTCCATAAAAGTGTGGCTTATATAATTTACCGCTGTAGTTTACAGCAGAGCCATGCGTTAAATGGCCGCCCATGCTAAGGTCTAAACCAAGAATATCATCGCCGGGTTGCAAAACAGCCAAAGCCACGGCTGCATTGGCTTGTGCACCACTATGCGGCTGTACATTGGCATAATCTATTTTAAATACCTGTTTAAGCCGGTCTATAGCAAGTTGTTCTGTTTGATCCACAATTTCGCAGCCTGCATAATAACGGCGGCCAGGGTAGCCTTCCGCATATTTGTTGGTCATCACATTACCCATTGCCTGCATTACCTGAAGGCTGGTAAAGTTTTCCGATGCGATTAGCTCAATACCATGCCGCTGGCGTTCCAGTTCTTTTTTTATAAGGTCAAATACCAAAGTATCTCTTTGCATGAATTTGAAAATTTGCTGCAAAGATAAGCGTTGGTAGTTTGCAGTTTAAGGTTTGCAGCTTGCGGTTTGCCGTATGTTGAAAAATAATTATTGGCCGGGCAGCAGTTCTTTGAGGCATCACCTGTTGCGTCGCACACTTGTGCTGCGGGATTTTGTTGACCGTTGACTGTCGACCGTTGTTCTGAACGTACAAGTGTGCGACGCAACGGAAGCTTCATAGATGGTTAACTGCCGGGCTCAAAAAAAATGCTTCTTTTCTGTTGCATAAAAAAGCCCCTCACTTTCGTGAGG